>PBWV01000012.1 GCA_002728255.1 Rhodospirillaceae bacterium
GGCTGGAGCAGGTCCCAAGGGTTCGGCTGTTCGCCGATTAAAGTGGTACGTGAGCTGGGTTTAGAACGTCGTGAGACAGTTCGGTCCCTATCTACCGTGGGTGTTGGAAACTTGTGAGGCGCTGTCCCTAGTACGAGAGGACCGGGATGGACGCTCCTCTGGTGGACCGGTTGTCGCGCCAGCGGCATAGCCGGGTAGCTAAGAGCGGACGGGATAATCGCTGAAAGCATCTAAGCGAGAAGCCCTCCTCGAAACCAGGTTTCCCTTGAGAGCCGTGGAAGACGACCACGTTGATAGGCCGGGTGTGGAAGCGCAGTAATGTGTGAAGCTAACCGGTCCTAATAGCTCGATCAGACTTGAGAAGAGAACTATGCACAGCCGCAAGAGCGCGCCAGATTACCTCATGATACAGCTACCATTCCCTAGAGTGTCGTTTTGTGGCACAAGGGTCTGTGAATTGTGTCCCCCGTCGGGGCACCATTTTAATTAGATCACCTTGGATGACCTGGTGGTTATAGCAGGGGGCCCGCACCCGATCCCATTCCGAACTCGGCCGTGAAAACCCTTAGCGCCGATGGTACTGCGTCTTAAGGCGTGGGAGAGTAGGTCGCTGCCAGGTCTTCCAAGGTGATTGTTGTTGACCGGTTTTGACGCGGGGTGGAGCAGTCTGGTAGCTCGTCAGGCTCATAACCTGAAGGTCGGAGGTTCAAATCCTTCCCCCGCAACCAACCTTTTTACGATAAATCAGTAGTTTACGACCTCCCAGTCGGGAGGCGTGTCCGCGTGCGCGCGTTTTGCCGCAAATTCGCCGCAAACTGGTTTTTTCGGACTCCAATACGGCCCCAAATTCGACCTTCTAGTTCTGTCTCGGCTTTGCCGCGTCAGATTCTGAAACTCAGTGCAGGCGGTTAAATGGTGTCGTGAGGCTGCTTGCTGAGGCCAGGGTGATTTTGAGGCACAGTTTGAAGTTGGCTTATACTTGGAGACCTTTCTCGCCTAATCTTAGATATCGCCGAGTTCAGTGTTTTGCTCATCTTTTGAAATAAGTGTTAGGTAAGATAGTGGTTACAAGTTGTTAAATGGAGCCTATGATCTCAGCGTATTCTAGTAAGAGGAGTGTTGAGATGGCTATAGATCCAAATACGATCGACAGGTCGGTGAAGGTGGGATCCGAAAGGTCTTTTGGGCTAATATTTGCAGTTGTTTTCGCCATTTTAGTGGCACTATTTTGGCGAAGCAGTATTTCGTTGGCTATAATTTTTGGGATATTTAGCCTACTTATGATAGGATTGGCATTTGTTTGGCCGGACAGTTTAAGGTACCCAAACAAGGCTTGGTTTGTTTTTGGTCAATTGTTGCATCGAGTTATTAGCCCCATAGTCATGGGGTTTATATTCTTTGGTGTGGTTACCCCCATGGCCCTGGGTTTAAGAGTGCTAAAAAAAGACCCCTTGAAGCTTCAGTTGCAAAAGGGACACAAGACCTATTGGGAGGTGAGGGAGCCAGTAGACGAGGTTCGGAACAGTTTGACCAATCAATTTTGAGGATTATTGTAGATTGGCATTCCTGAGTGAATTTTGGCGTTACATGAAGATCCGGAAGAAATTCTGGTTGCTTCCAATCATGGTGACGTTGTTAATTTTTGGGGGCTTGATAGTCTTGATTGAAGGTTCAGCAGTTGCGCCCTTTGTCTACACGTTGTTTTAATTAAGCTTGCTATGAGGGTGCTTGGAATTTCAGCGTTTTATCATGACGCTGCTGCCGCTCTACTTGAGGATGGGAGTATTTTGGCTGCCGCCCAGGAGGAGCGGTTTACTAGAAAAAAACATGATGCAAATTTTCCGACTAATGCGATCCAATTTTGTTTGGACGATTCGGGTATTGGGCCTGACGAAGTTGACTTCGCTGTTTTTTATGAAAAACCGTTTTTGAAATTCGAAAGACTAATTGAGACATATTTGGCTTTTGCCCCATCCGGGTATTCCTCGTTTTCAAAAGCTATACCTATTTGGATAAAGGAAAAGCTCTTTCAACGACGCTTGTTGACGAAGCACCTCAGTGAAATGGGTGGCACCCAAAGTTGGGATACAAGGATGCTGTTTTCTGAGCATCATCTGAGTCACGCGGCGGCGGCTTTCTATCCCTCGCCTTTTGAGAACGCAGTGGTGTTAACAATGGATGGCGTCGGGGAATGGGCGACCACATCGATCGCGATTGGTAGTCAAAATGGTTTAGAGGTGAAAAAGGAGATTCATTTTCCTCATTCTGTCGGTTTGCTGTATTCAGCGTTCACCTATTACTTAGGTTTCAAGGTAAATTCTGGAGAATATAAAGTTATGGGCCTCGCCCCTTATGGCGAGGCAAAATATTTTGATAGGATTTGCAAACATCTGATTGATGTTAAGAGTGATGGTTCATTTAGATTAAACCAACGGTATTTCAACTACTGTGCTGGCCTGACAATGACCAACGATAGATTTGCATCTGTTTTCGGGCAACCGAGAAGACAACCAGAAAGCAAGCTGACCCAATTTCATATGGATATCGCTGCTTCGATTCAGGCAGTTACAGAATTTATAGTATTAAAAATAACGCGAACCCTTTCAGATGAATATAAGATTCCGAATTTGTGCTTAGCTGGGGGCGTCGCACTTAATTGTGTAGCAAATGGTAAAATTCATCAGGATGAGTCTTTTGAGAACATTTGGGTTCAGCCTGCAGCGGGTGATGCGGGTGGCGCAATTGGCGCGGCTTTTGCAGCATTTCATTTACACAAAGGTCAACCTCGAAAGCTCTGTGATTCTTATGACGGTATGAAGGGATCTTTTTTAGGGCCGCAGTATGGTGACGAGTATATCCAGAATTATCTAACGGAGAGCGGCGCTACATTTGAGGTGCTAAGTTGGTCTGACTTAATCGATAAAACGGCGTTAGCCTTAGCTGACGACCTGGCCGTAGCATGGATGCAGGGTAAAATGGAATTTGGTCCCAGAGCACTTGGGGGCCGGTCCATATTGGGTAATCCAATGTCACCGAGCATGCAGAGAAACTTAAATTTGAAGGTCAAATATCGCGAGAGCTTTCGGCCTTTTGCGCCGTCGATTCTGAGAGATGACGTTGCTGATTGGTTTGATTTTGATTCTGATAGTCCTTACATGCTGATGGTTGCAAATATCAAAAAGGAAAAACGTATCCCCATGAGTCCAGCGGACCAAGAACTGTTTGGAATGGATAAATTAAATGTTGAGCGCTCTACTATACCGGCCGTTACTCATGTGGATTATTCAGCGCGGATACAGACCGTTAGGAGAGAAGAAAATCCGAAATATTATGACTTAATTTCAAAGTTTAAAGAAATCACTGGCTGTCCGGTTTTAGTGAATACTAGTTTCAACATTCGTGGAGAGCCGATTGTTTGTTCGCCAGAAGACGCGTTCCGGTGTTTTATGGGAACTGAATTGGATGTTTTGGTGCTGGGAAGCTGCTACCTGCAGAAGGTGAGGCAGCCAGAGGGCCTACGTTNGGACTACCGCAGTAAGTTTGAATTGGATTAATTGTTGGCATTGATTGATTTAACTACTGCGGCCTTGCATAAGCAATTTTTCGGGGGAGAGACTGGGGCGTGCTNGTTGGTTAGGTGTTGCACTGTATTTCTATTTGGTTATTAATTTTTACCTAGGGANCTGAGGTGAATTTGATATGTTGGGCAAGTACGGCGCTTATTTGCTAATTTCTATACTGACGATTTTTGGGCTTGAGTTTGGTTGTTTTGTAGCTCTTAGCGTGCACACTGTTTACACAAAAGAAAAAACGGTTGGGGAGGCTGTACAACTTTGGGTGCGCGAGCATCCTTGGTCGGGTTCTAGGCCAAGGGTGGCTAGTGCGTTTAATCCTCTTACTCAGACAGACTTAATCCCGGGCACCGAAATTACAGGCTTGAAGGTGAACAAAAAAGGGTTCTTTTCAAACACAAAGAAAGAGCCAGAAAGGTTGCCCGATCTTGTGAATAAAGGGTCGGATATTTTCCGAATTGTTATTTTAGGGGGAAGTAGCGCTGCAGGGCTTACTGCAAACTCAAATGCCGAGACCATCTCAGCGCATCTTGAAAAAATTCTTAAGAGGTCAGAGTCAAATCTTTTGAGAGATAAAACAATAGAGGTATTAAATTTTGGCGTTCCGGGACACTATTCTTTTAATGAGATGAATCGTTTTTTTGTGCAGGTGGCGTTTTTGAATCCAGATATTACAATCAACTTTGATGGATATAATGATGCGTACTACGCTAATTTTCAGCACTACATTCAAGGAATTCCAGTCCCAGTTATGAACTGGGCAGACTATACCTACACTACCTTTAACCTTTTTCATGGTGCAGGCGAGTACAAAAGGCCAGCGGCTCCTCCAATTCTGACTTATTTTTATTTGATGGCGCAGAGGCTTTTTGAAAAATTTCTTTTGGTGCAGGCGTTGAGAACACAAAATGATNCAAAGCGCTCCGTTTATGAAGCAAATCCTTATATTAACTTTTCTTGGGGTTATCGTTCCAAGGATCCAACTTATCGGGGGGCGCTGAAAACAAATTTATCCGCAATTGCGAGTTATCATAGTAAATATGCTGGATTATATTTGGCTTATCTACAGCCAACCCCACTTCGCTATAAAGATGTACAGGCTGAGATCTCGAGTGGTGTGGATTTCAGGCGTTCTCCCGGAAATCCTAAAACGGAAGTAACGGGTGACATTGATGCGCTGTACGTGGAGAAAATAATTGAGGCATTTGATTCTTTCGCAATCGCTTTTGAGCAACTGGATACGGAGTTCAAGGCGAATGCCAATATAAGGTTTTTTGACATTCAACGAATTTTCCAGCCAGTACAAGAAAGGGTTTTTAATGATGTCGTTCACTTAAACAGCCTAGGGAATGAGATTATCGCGAATAGGATGGCGGGCGATATTTTGGNGCTCATTGCCCAAAATAATTAAAATGATGGTGGCGCAAGTTCCTATTATCGTGCCATTCAAGGGACTGAATTTGTGACATCTGAAAAGTGGGNGTTGCTCCAGAATTTTNGTAAGTTTCTTGTTATTCGCATTTGCTGAAGTTTTGGTTTAGGGGGTCGGAGACCGTTGGTCACCATAGGGGCCGTCAGGCGCATATCTAAGGGTCGGAGGTTCAAACCCTTCCCCCACAATCAACCTTTTGGCACAAATCAGTAGTTTACCACCTCCCGCGTCTTGCTTTAACATTGGCCTGTTAGGTGTGGAATGCCGAATAGGTTCAAGGGTTACTCTGAGGAGGGTGTTGACGTGCTAGATGTTGATAACGATGTGAGTGTCGAGCAAGCGGGCGGGGTTGATAGCGTTGATCAGGCTGAAACTACTAAGCAGGTCATATGTGGGACTTGCGATGGATTTTGTCCAGTAGAGGCAAAAGTTAAAGATGGTCGTGTGGTGAGGGTGACTCCGCGTAGCGCGCCTATTCTGAAAGACGTGTTGTGCATGAAGGGTGCATTTTCGCCAAAGGCTTTTTCACATCCCGATCGTATTCTCCACCCTTTGAAGCGGGTTGGCGCACGTGGTGATGATCAATGGCAACGCGTATCTTGGGACGATGCGTTAGATGACATCACCGACCGACTTAAGAAGGTGGTCGATCAGTACGGCCCCGAAGCTTTTGCTGTTGCACATAGTGGCGGTTGGTTGTTGGGTGACAATGGTACTACGCGTCGCTTTATGAACCATCTTGGTTCACCTAACTTCATCACGTCAGTAGCCTATTGCGCTGGTAACACAGCGGCTATCAATCGCTTCGTCTACGGCTGGTTCCCGCGCGCCGATATCATGAACTCGAAGTGTATCGTATTGATTGGCCATGATCCTAGGCGGCACAGCTGGACTATGGAGTACAAGGCTATCCGTATGGCGCAGGCACGCGGNGCTAAATTGATNGTNCAGGANCCNCGCAAGAGTGAGAANGCNGAACGNGCAGANGTNTGGTTGCCGCTNCGGGCGGGCACNGACGCTGCGATGACGCTTGGCTGGCTGAATGTTATGATCGAGGAAGGTCTTTANGATAAAGAGTTCGTGCGCGATTGGACNGTTGGGTTTGAACAATTAGCTGAGCGTGTTCGCGAATACCCGCTGGACCGCGTGGCAGACATCACTGGCGTTGACGCCGAGTTGATTGCTAAGGCTGCTCGGATGTATGCGACTGAAGGGTCAGCGTGCATCCCGTGGACACCTATCACAGACCAACAGGTCTCTAGCACGTCAGCCATCCGCCTACAGTGTATGTTGCGAGCACTCAGTGGTAATCTTGATATCAAAGGTGGGGATCAATTTGTTGGATTCAGTCCGACAGTACGATCGGATTCCGAAATCGAATGTCATGAGGTGTTGCCTGAAGAGCAGAAGATGAAACAGCTCGGAATTGATCGGTTCCCGGTGTATACCTATAAAGGCATGCGTCCCATGGAGGATGCCACCGAAAGAGTTTGGGGCACTCGCTATGCTAATCTTGTGAATGGATGCTATATGGCAAGCCCCATGGCGGTTTTTAAGGCCATGACTGATGGTAAGCCTTATCCAGTCAAAGCGCTTTTTTCGATATCGAACAATACACTAATGGCGTTTGCCAATACCAAACGCGCATACGAAGCGTTAATGAAGCAAGATTTGCTTGTTACCTANGAGCATATGATGTCACCGACAGCGGCGATATCTGACTACGTTTTGCCGGGAGACGCGTGGTTGGAACGCCCAACTATGCAGGCTGGAGTCAGTGAGCAGGCGATGCAGCCACCTGGAGAGTGTCGTAACATTGTGACCTTCTGGCATGAGATCGCAAAACGCATGGGCATGGCTGAAAAATTCCCGTGGAAGAACGCTGAGGAGATGCTGAATTATCGTCTTGAGCCGGGGCAGATTACCTGGGAGGAGGCAGTAGCTGCTAACCATATACCCAACCTCAATAAGGGCGGTGTGGGCGAGTTACCTGATAAGCAGTATTTGAACACAGGTTTCGCCACCCCGTCGGGCAAGGTGGAGCTGTATTCTGAAACCCTCAAGGATTTTGGCTTTGATCCGCTGCCCTATTATCGGGAAGCGGCGACAGTTAATGATGAATATCCAATGTCATTATTTGTCGGTTGGGCCGATGATGAGTACTTCCGAACGGGTCATCGCAATATCCCGGAGCTCCGCAAGCGGGTGCCGGACCCAAGCTTTTTTGTCAGTCCCGACGACGCAAATTGTNTGGATATTAAGGATGGTGATTGGGCGCGCGTGAAGACTTCAACTGGGTCGATCATAAGTCGAGTATACACTCGGTCTGGTATGCCGAAAGGTCTGGTGCGCGTGCCACACGGCTGGTGGAAACCAGAATCGCAGGGTGGATTGCAAAAGATGTCTGGTATGTGGGATTTTTCAGATGCTGTGGTAACCGCTGACGACGATCCAGATCTGATTGATCGGGAGCAGGGCGTTCCTCATCTTAAGGGCATGCGTTGTGCCCTCCAAAAGCTAACAGAGTCAGAAGTGAAAGTGCTTGAAGAGCATTATGGGCCGACCAACGACATTCCTCGTGGGCCGGAAGGTAAAGTATTGCGTCCGAAGTCGGACAAAGAGGATTTTATGTACGATGAGCTTTCGGGGGATGGAGTTGAGTTTGAAGCAATTGAGCTGTCCATTTATGGTCGAACTTCTAGCATGTAAATTCAGNGGTGCAGCCGTTATCCTNTGAGAGAATGCTGGACAATCTCGCCCCCTTTTTTGCCTACGACTTAGTCAGGTGTGGGGCGGTGAGGCATCATTTCCGCAGATGGACTTGTCATCAATCATTCGGCAGAGTAAGTCATCCTAGAAAAAGCAGGGCCGGATAATGTCAATGTTTGTTTGGGCCGATTAGTGGGGTTAAAAAAGGAAACATGACGGTGTCTCGTATTGTGCAAGTTTATGACACTGTAGTGCTGGGGCGACCTAAAGCCGTTTTGGTTATTCTATTCTCTTCATTAATATTCTTTGGTTATCATACAAAAGATTTCAAGTTGGATGCGTCAGCAGATTCCTTGCTGTTAGAAGATGATTTGGATCTGCAGGAATTTAGAAAAATCCATGAGCGATTTCCGAGTGGTGATTTACTTGTGGTTACATATACTCCCCAAGCCGATCTTTTTTCGGAACAGGCGCTGCAAGCTTTGAGGGGGCTTCGCGAGGAGCTTAAGCAAGTTAAAAGTGTGGCAAGGGTGTTCACCATACTTGATGCGCCCCTCCTAAATATTTCAGATTTGCCTTTTGAAGAAATGATCAAGGATATACCGAGCCTAGAGAAAGTCGGCATCGATCGCGCTAAAGCAAAGGAGGAGTTGCTTAATAGTCCTATTTATCGTGAATTGATTGTTAGTGCTGATGGCCGGACTGCGGCTTTACTTTTGGAATTGAGCGAAAATCAGCCGTATGCCTCCCTGCTAAAATCTCGAAATGAACTCAGAGCCAAAAAACGAAATACTGGTCTTTCTTATAAGGAANTCAGGTTGTTAGAGCGGACCAGTATGGCATTTGATCAAGCCCAGGAGCGAGTAAATCAGGAGCGCCGCGAGGTAGTTGCTGAGGTCAGGAAGATTATTCAACCCTATCGTCAAGATGGTATTCTATATCTCGGCGGTCTACCAATGATCTCGGATGACATGATAACATTCATCCGGACCGACCTGTTTGTTTTTGGTGGTGGTGTTTTAGCCTTCCTTGTAATCATTCTTTTTGTGATTTTCCGAGAAGTTCGTTGGATCATGCTTCCCTTGGTTGGTTGCTTATACGCTGGTCTGGTTATGACAGGTGTATTGGGTCTAATTGGCTGGAAGGTAACCGTAATTTCATCGAACTTTCTTGCTTTAATGTTAATCATCACTATCTCCATGAATATTCACTTAATTGTACGGTACCGGCAACTCAGTCGAGACAATGCTCATGATGATCAGCTAGTTCTTGTCAGAAACACCATGCATAAGATGGTGAGACCCTGTCTATATACGGCTCTCACCACCATCATTGGATTTAGTTCTCTAGTTGTGAGCGAAATTAAGCCCGTTATCGACTTTGGTTGGATGATGAGCGCCGGTCTGGCCGTTACATTTCTTACCTCATTTTTAATGTTTCCCTCACTGTTGATGGTGACGGGAAAGCGTGGATCTCACCCCACTGTGAATAGTGGACGATTCCTCTTGCCAACCTATCTAGCCCGTCTGACCGAGGCCCACGGGAATAAAATTCTCGCTTTTACGCTGGTTTCCGTCGTCATTAGCCTGGGGGGTGTGACCCAGCTACGTGTGGAAAATAGCTTCATAAACTATTTTAGTGCTGATACAGAAATTCATCAGGGGCTTAAACTAATTGATGAAAAGCTTGGGGGGACTACACCGTTGGAAATCTTGATAAGATTTCCGGAGGAATTGAATGATTCTGATTACTCTTTGGACCCTAAACACCTTGAAGGGTTAACTGAGGAAGAGATACAAATGGAACTCGAGTTTGCTGCTATGGAACGAGAGTTTGCGGCAACGGCTAACTCACCAGAGTATTGGTTTACTGCCTACAGGGTTGATCTTATTAGGCAGGTTCACGACTATCTTGAGGGACTGCCGGAAATTGGCAAGGTTACTTCGTTAATATCACCCGTGCGAGTTGCGGAAAATTTAGCGGAAGAAGAGCTTGACGAATTCCAGTTGGCAATTCTCTACACAAAAATTCCTCCTGAAGTTAGAAGGGCTCTCATTGATCCTTATGTATCCATCGATGACAATGAAGCAAGAATAGTGGCTCGTGTGCTGGACTCGAAACCAGGTTTGCGGCGAAATGAATTGTTGGAGAGGATACAACGTGACTTACGAGAAAAGCTAGGGTTTGAAGAGCAGGAAGTAATCGTGAGTGGGTTGTTAGTGCTCTATAATAATATGCTTCAAAGTTTGTTCGTATCCCAGGTCAAGACTATAGGCGCCGTGATGTTGGGGATTGCTATTATGTTNCTAGTTCTGTTTCGCTCAGTCAGCTTGGCTGTTATTGGAATTTTGCCGAACGTATTAGGGGCAGTGGTCGTTTTGGGCATAATGGGGTGGGCCAAGATCCCACTGGATATGATGACCATCACAATTGCTGCAATTACCATTGGAATAGCTGTAGATAATGGGATTCATTATATTTACCGCTTCCGGGAAGAATATGATCATACCAATGACTATGTGGAAACCTTACATGTTTGCCATTCAAATATAGGTAGGGCAGTATTTTACACTGCCATAACCGTTATCGTTGGTTTTTCGATCCTGGTTCTTTCCAGCTTTATCCCTACCGTCTATTTTGGGGTGTTGATTGCATCTGCAATGTTTGTTGCGCTTTTGGCGGCGCTTACCGTGCTTCCCAAGCTGATTTTACTTTGGAAGCCATTTGGGTGACGCATTAAAGATTTCCGCATAAAAATGTTTTGGCCTTTGTGATTTTTTGCAGAGTTTAGCAATCGGCAAAGACACTCGCTGGTTTCCCACCAGGAGTGCCGCTAACGATTGGAAGGTATTGTCTAGGTATGATTTAGATGCTCCCTGTTAGCGTGGGGTAAAATACTGTATGAGTCGGCATCGCTATAACCCCGCGCATGTTGATGGATTAGAGAAATAGAAGACTTATTGATCTATTTGGCATTGCGAAGCGAACTGCCGCTTCGGTAAGTCGGTCAGGATGACTGCTATGGCGCGTTTATTGGTTAAATGGCATAGACGTTCCCCAGAATTCTCTGTGAAGGAGAAAATAGAACTNGGCATGAAGTGGGGTTGGATATAATGATGGCTGGGTGTGCTAATGCTTACAGCATCTATTCCAAACACCCAGAGCAATGCTTTGACGACGATATAGTAAAGCGGTGTGCGGGTGGGTCCCGCCGACATCCAGTAAATTGTTTGGACGCCTTGGATGTCCAAGTATATAAGCTGACGCATTGCAGTGCTTTCAACCAAAGTTCTCTCTGCAAAGCCAAGTTGCGATAAAAGTTCTGCAAATCTTCTGATATCCTTGCTTTTGAGTTCNGAAAGATTTTTAAGATCTAGCCAAAACCATCCGTTGGACGGAGGTGATATCTCGTTTAGAGTGACTAGGGCCCCATTTTGTTTCACATAAGGCTTGTCATGGGACAGGATAATAGTGTCNAGTTCTCGGTCAAAATATATATCTAACTCTACCCCATCAAATCCGCTCCTAAAAGCCGCGGCAACAGCTTCTGGGGAGTTTGGCAAGAATTCTTTTGCGCTACCCCCTTGATGGGCCCAGACTCTAGTTTGAGAGAAATAGGAATTTTCAGATGTGTCGAGAGAAATTGGCTTAAAATGTATAATTAGGCTGGCAACAAAAAACGAAAGTGCGATCAGTAAGAGGCCTGTGGCAATGAACTGGCAAGTACTTCCACAACGGATGCGGGCGAGCAACATTAATCAATTTGGCACAAAGTGATTTAGGCTACCACGAATCCTCG
Organism: Rhodospirillaceae bacterium; assembly: GCA_002728255.1. Classification (NCBI taxonomy): domain Bacteria; kingdom Pseudomonadati; phylum Pseudomonadota; class Alphaproteobacteria; order Rhodospirillales; family Rhodospirillaceae; species Rhodospirillaceae bacterium. The sequence continues at coordinate 11,513 of PBWV01000012.1, forward strand.
TATTCAAGCTGCCAAATAGTAACAGGTCTCGAGAAGGGTTAGGGATCCCATCCGAAAAAGCGTAGCCCATTGTACCCAAGATGGAGCCGTAGATTCTGCTATTCACAACTAGAGATGCACTAATCTCGGGTGGAACGTTATAGGTTAACAATGGCACCTCCCACTCTGCTTCGTGGGGTTGCGTCGAATTGCAGTGAGGGAAGCCTGATGCATGTAGGTTTTGTCCATGATCCGAGGTGTAAAAAAACATTGTCTCTGTGGCCGCCAAGTTTGTCAGAATTTTTCCTAGAAAATGGAACGTGTTCAGATAAATGCTAGTAAGATACTCCCGTTCTCTTTGGTTAATACTTGTTGGGAAAGGATATTGATTTTCCGCGCCCTCTGGAATTTGTGCCTTGTATGGGAAGTGAGAGCCATTCTTAATCAAAAAAATAAAGGCTTTTTCGTCTCTTGCCAGTGACTTTGCAATCTGCTCCAACGCTGCTTGGTCTCTTTTTTCATTGGGAAGACTGCCAAAAAAGTGTTGTTCATCCATCAGTGAAATATCATTGGGTGTTTGAAAGTACTGATAGCGGGATCCCCTTTCTTGGGCACTAATATATATTGTTTGATAACCGGCTTTTTTTGCGCGTTCCCAAAGGCTAGGCTCTAACGTTATTTCACCATCTTGAATTGTCAGGCCATTGATGATTGCCCACACTGACTGTGCGCTACAATTATGCATAGATCGGAAGGATTGGGCGTTTTTCAGTATGGGCATATTCTTCTCGATCTGGTTGATGGGGGGGAACGTCCCGTCCTCAATAAAATGGGAAGCCATTTTGAAGTGATGAAAGGATATACTTTCATCGATCACTACCACAACAGAGGCGGAATTATTTTGTCTATGGGTGTAGCGGTCTTGGTGGGTGAACCCAGGACTGAGTTGGGTAATGGGGAGAGGAAAAAGGGTTGATATTTGGACGGGCATCCCTCCCATTCCGTTGCCATTTCTCGCCACGACAATGGTTGACGTGCCTAGTAACATCACTATCGACAGACCTACGGCNGATCTGTACACAAGTGGTTTGGCTGCCAGATTTTTGATAGGGATCTGTTTGGCTGGTAACAAAACGCCTAATAGGCCAACTATCGCTGTGCCCGCTGCAATGGCTATTGATTGTAATGTTTCAACTGCCAGAGGGCCAAGTCCATCGATGTTGATTAGTCCCATTTCAATGGCATCAATCGTTATGGGGAAACCGGTTGTGGTCCAGTAATACTGGCCACAAATTCCGGAAACAAGAAAAAGTATGAACACGATAGTTTTCAAAATTGTACCGCTAAAAAAGGAGAAATAGACGAAGAGCAAAGAAAATCCACAAAAATACAGAGTATAGAAAAGTATTAAGGCTGGTTTTTTTCCATATGCATTAAGAACTAGCGTTTCGTATAGAGCTGTATTGGATAGAAAGAGATAGCTAACTAGAAGGCATAATTTCAAAATAGAAAGATACATTGTATATTTGCGCATACTAAATTCAGCTTCTCTTTTGTGCCTTTNACTAATATTGTCAAGAAAATCAGATAGAGCAAGCGTAAATGGTCTCGTCGCGGGNGCGGCTGGNGATCGAATCAGCAGGCCCTTTATTTCTGAGTTCGATCCACGTGGCCGCGCCATGCATGTGAGAATTCTGAGCGAACCCCAGGAGAGCGAGCTAGCCCTTCTGCGGCAAACTTTTCGCGGATGAGCGCAAGATGCTCTCGGCCGAAGAGGCCTAAAGTGTGGCCTAGAGCGGTATCGAAAAAGACATAATGTGGGACGCCCGTAAGTCCAGATGCTTCGGCCTTTGNCATGCATTCTTGGAGTTTGATTTCTGCGTTCCCATTTGCGGCCATATATCCCTTAAAGTCTTTAGTGTGGGCGCCTACTTCCACCATTGTTCTTTGTAGTTGGTTAAGCGATTCAATCTCATAATTTCTCCAGCCGGTTCCCCAGCCTTGAACGCAGACTCGCATCAAAAATGGCACCTCCAGATCTTGAGCCTTCGCAAAAAGGAATGCTTTGTTTGCCAAGTTGGAATCCAGTAAGCGGCATGGGCTGCGGAAAGGGAGTCCTTGAAGGGTGGCATACTGCCGGGCTGTGGCATAGTACATCCTTGCTTTCCGGTCTGCTGCCGAATTGGCTGGGCGACGCTTATTATCTGGATCCACTCGAGTGGTGATCCCCAAAGACACATAGTTCAAGGTGTAGGGTAAGAAGTTAATGTGTACCCTGTAATCCCGCGCGACCTCCAACGAAGGTCGTACCGCTAGATAGGCATGGGGAGATTTGATATCTAGGTAAACATCCAACGTTTCCTCAGCATCTTGGGACATGATCATCTGCCATTCCTCAACCTCTGAGAGAATATCAGAGGAACATGGCTGGGACACTATCGGTTTTTTGTTACACATCGAAGTTCCTTCAGTATCTAGTGTGGCCTGGTAGGCCTGCTAACTTTTGTTTTGTCCTTTTTATTTAATCGGGATTAAATAATGGTTTGTTGAGAGCTAGAGTAAAACTAAACGACGCATTAAAGCAGTGCAAAAGTTGAGTTAGCAAACTGAGTGGTGTTTCCTTGGTAGGTCGTTCCCTTTCTCACCCCTTTACTGCTTGAAAGTAGCACACATTTGCTTTGCAAGCTCCTCCCCCATAAAGCGGTGACCCAGAGCATTCATATGACCCCAATTTACTCCGCTGAACGCATGGTAGTATAGATCGTGATTTCCTCTAAATGCTCGATCCCGCATAGAATTAATTACAGGGAAGTATGCAAAGTTTTCTTTCTGAGCAAGAGTGGTGAGTGCTTTGTCAATATAGCTGGGGACTAGTCGTCCTTCTGGCAAGCCGAAGCTCTTTTCGTAAGCATNCCATATGTCTGAACGCATGACGTAATGCGATGGGACGCTGGTTACCGCAAAAAGTCCTCCATCTTGCAGAACGCGGCTGTTCCAGGCACGCATACCTGCGACGAATACGTCCCAGGCGTGTTGTTCCTTTTCTGACATGGGTGGTGATACGAAGAGTGCAGGATGTGTTCCACGTCGGTCCACCGCATTATCTTGCCACGCATGAGGGCCTTTATGGTTAAGAATTAGGACTACATAAGCATGGGTGAACAATTGTAACAGACGGCTGTAGGAGGTGATGTTCTGCCGCAAAATACTCCAGCGAAGTTTTCTGAGGAAAACCGGGTTTGTTTGGAAACGATGATCCCAGACTAGGTTTCCCGCAGAATCGACTTCCCAGTAGGGGCTGAAGGGATCTTCTGTCAATTCACGGACATTATTGAAGAAGTCATTGCCTGCTACGACAACAAGGACGATATCGGGCGAGAAGTTTTTCACAAAACTCTCGTATAGAGCCATCTCGCGAGACTGCCCCATTCCGGAAACCCCAAAATTTATGACTTCTACTTTGTTGTCAGACAACATATTGCAATGACTCAGACCATCCTCAAGAATTTGGGTGAATCGTTCGCGTGCGGTGACCTGCAGTCCCTCTGTGAAGGAATCTCCCAGAACGGCGATACGAATGACTGACTCTGGTTTTGTTATAGCTACAAGTTTGTCCAGTTGGTTTATGGGTACCCGGATTCCTTGTTCATTAAATGCAATGAAGACCTCCGCCTCCTTACGGAACCAACCCACGGCTCCGGGTCTATGACGGACCCCGACGTCGGGGTCGTATTGATAGAAGGAAGGATAGTTGTATCCGATTATTCGGAGTAAAATTTCTCCGATAAATGCAGCGAAAACTAGGCTAGTGCATAGCAGGGCGGAGCTGGCCACGCCATGCCTTCTCAATCCAACGTTCATTGGGCACCGTGATTATTATTTGTTACCTATGGCAAGCCAAGCCCTTGGCACAGATTTAGCTAACCGAAGGTTAAGCCTTTAGTATATTAAATTCTGTTAAGGAATTAAATTCCCAATCTGNTGCCTATGCTTCTGAGGCTTCAAATGTANCTACAGTTGGTTGGAATGCTATTCATTTTTGGATTTTGACGAAAGGGCAAAAGTNATAAGCATTTTCTACTCATTCTTATGGGAATATGGGCTCCTCCATCCCAGNTTCCCAGNCCGGATATTTTTGCATCACTTTCAAAAATCGATCTGAATCAAGGATACTTTGCAACCAATTCTGGACAGCGGACAATTGGAGGGAATCAAACCANTTGCGGTCGTTATTGGCAAATTGTCGGATGAAGGGAAGGATCGCCGCGTCGGCAAAGGTAAAACTATCTCCGAACAGGTATGGCGAACCTGTTAGCCGTGTGTTCAGCTTCTTAATAAATTTTTCTCCTTGGCCGCGATAATGTAGGGGACTTAAAACATTGTACCGGGTGGGATATTTGTACCGATCTAGGTCTTTCTTAAATGGTCCATCGTTTTCAGCAATCAACGCATCGATTTCCTCGCGTCCTTGAGCCAACGGGTCTAACCATCCGTCCGGATCATTCCTGCTCAGTGCCCAATACATGATTTCAAGGCTTTCCTCTAGGACTTGCCCATTTGGTAATAGGACTACGGGTACGGTTCCCTTGGGTGATGCCTTTATCATCTCGGGAGGCTTGTTACGTAAGACGACCTCGCGTAGCGCACATTTCTGGCCACTTACAGCGATGGCAAGTCGNGCTCGCATCGCATAGGGGCATCGCCGAAAGGAGTATAGGACTGGGGTCTTGTCCGGCATGCTGGCTAATTCATCCATTGAAAATAGTTCGCTTCTTTGTCAACTCATAGCATTTTCCGACGTGTGGTTCACCTCTTTCCTCTGCTAGCTCTACTTGGACTTGCCTGGCTGAGTATCGCGCTCGTTGTTTATCGGAACGTTGATTTATGCAACCATCGCATGACACGCCAATCACAAAATTCGGTGACGAACGATCAGAGGGGCTAATGGGGCGTCGGCATGCATGGCAAAGTTCGTATTCACCTATTTGTAGGCCGTGTTTAACCGATACCCGGTAGTCGAAGACGAAACACTCGCCTTGCCAGCGGCTTACTGCCTCAGGAATTTTCTCAAGGTACTTTAGGATGCCTCCTTTCAGATGGAAGACGTTTTTAATACCTTGTTTATTAAGGTAGGATGTTGCTTTCTCACAGCGGATGCCACCAGTGCAAAACATGGCAATATTTCTACCCTTTAGCCCAGCGCTATGTTTATTGAGCCATCCAGGTAAATCACTGAAGCTGTTTGTTAGCGGGTTAATAGCCCCTNCGAAGGTGCCGACCCCTACTTCAAAGTCGTTGCGAGCATCGATAACAATTGTGTCTGGGTCGTCAATGAGAGTATTCCAGTCTTCAGGTTCAACGTAGGTGCCTGCACTAGTACGCGGATCAATGTCAGGTATGCCCATGGTTACGATTTCTTTTTTTACGCGAACTTTGAGTCGGTAGAAGGGTGCGAACTCTGCATGAGATTCTTTATGTTCCAACAGGGCAAAAGCAGGAAACGCACGCAAGGAATCTAATGCAAAGTCGATATCGGTTCGCGATCCTGAAAGAGTGCCGTTGATACCCTCTGGGGCCAGCAACACAGTTCCTCTCAGACCCCGAGACGAAAGGCGGGCCAGAAGAGAGTTCCGCAAAGAGGTAGGGTCGTCCAAGGAGGTAAAATGATAAAATGTGGCTACGACAATCTTTGGCATGATAGTCATTATAGATGACAAACGGTTAAAATAAAATGCAAGGAAGGGCGCTCATGTCATGCTACACGTATNCCAGCGAATAGGATTCTGCGGAGTATTGCCCACTAAGGAGTTGAGGTTAGAATGAGTGGACAAAAGAAAGTGTGTGTAGTCGGTGCCAGCGGGCTAGTGGGTTCAAGTATTGTTCGTGAGGCCTTAGAACGGGGCTATTTGGTTAATGGGACACTGCGAAATAAGAATATACTCTCCAAATCCACCTACCTCAAACGCTTAGTAGGTGGGGAACGGCTCACGCTGTTCAATGCTGAGATGGCTAATGGATCATCTTTCGATGCACCTTTGAGGGGGGCCGATGCAGTTTTCGTCGCGTGCCTTATTCCGACCTATAAAGGCTGCAGTGGAATGCTTGCGGTGGANATGGATCTTATGAGGGGGCACGCTGAGATAATCAGGCCTACAGTTGAGGGATGCTTAAATATACTACGATCAGCCAAGCGTAATAGAGTGAGAACGGTGATAATATGTTCATCCACTTCGAGCACCAACCCTTCAATATCCGTACCATTGAAAAATGAAGTCGAACATTGGTCGGATGAAAACGAACAGTGTCGCGTAAGAAAATACACATCTGCAACTAAAACAATAATGGAAAAGGCTGCAATAAAGTTCGCCGAGGAGAATGATATTCGCCTTTCAATTATCTTGCCGACTGGTTTGTATGGTGAAGCGGTTCTTCCCGAACATCTGCGCCATAATCCTTTTGCTTGGTTGGCCCGGGCTATTGATGGGGGGGCTCCACATCATAAGACGATGCCAAATAANTCTGTTTCAATGATTCATCTGCGCGATCTAGCAAATTTATTTCTTGCGGCTTTCGAAAATGACCATGCGTCCGGTCGCTATTTTGGTGTATGGGGCAGTTTGCATTGGAAAGATATTTATGCCGAATGCCACAAAGTTTTACCGAATATGCGGATGCCGGACCCAATTGGGGAGCCAGCAGTGGCTCCCACTGGTTTCGATTTCAGCCGACGCGATAGTTTGGGAGTTAATATTAGAGATTTCCCGACTTTCCTCCGGCAGACGATTGAGTGGATTCAGTCTAGGCCGTTTCCGTAAGAGAACAACCGTTGACTTATTCCGCTGCTATTTTTTCCAATTCGGGAAAAGCTTTTGGCCAGAGGGAAGGGCGTGACCGCCCATATTGGGGAGGATATGCTGTTTCAGCGCCGAGCGTGTCCGCTGCATGCATGGGCCAGTGCGGGTNGTAGAGGGCGCCCCGTGCCAGCGCTACCAGGTCGGCCTTGCCCGAGGCAATGATGTCCTCAGCAAGATGCGGGTCCCGGATCATGCCCACTGCCATGGTTTTGAGGCCACTGCTCCTCCTTATGGCTTCAGAAAAGGGCACTTGGTAACCTGGCCCTGTGTTTGCAACAGGCGGGCGCGTGGCTAAGTTGCCTCCAGATGAGCAATCGACGAAGTCACAACCATGATCTTTTAGTACTTTTGAAACCTCAATGGACTCCTCTACGGTGATACCGGGTTCCGCATAGTCCGTAACTGATAGTCTTACTCCCAAGACCTTTCTCTCGGGCCACGCAGCACGAATTGCATCAAAAACTTCCAGAGGATACCGCATCCGATTTTCAAGAGAGCCGCCGTATTTGTCTTTCCGGTGGTTGGCGATGGGTGAAAGGAACTGGCTCATCAGATAGCCGTGTGCGCCGTGNAGCTCAACAACCTCGAAACCAATCCGGTCGGCACGTTGCGTGGAGGCAACGAAGGCATNTCGAATACGATCCATATCTNTNTGGGTCATTTCCACCGGCGTATGCCANCCGTCAGCAAAGGGTATTGGGGAGGGGCTGACTGTATTCCAGCTNTCTTGGCTTGGNCTTAGTGGCTTGCCTCCATTCCACGATAGATCAGTGGAGGCTTTACGGCCAGCATGGGCGAGCTGTATGCCCGGCTTGGCAGAGCCAAAGTCTCTGAAAAACTTTACAATGCGGGCAAAGGCTTCTTCCTGTTCATCGGTCTCTAGTGCTGTACATCCGGGGGATATGCGGCCGATGGCTTCAACCGCTGTTGCCTCGGCAAATACCAGCCCAGCTCCTGATACTGAAAACTGTCCCAAATGCATTAGGTGCCAATCTGTGGGAACGCCCTCCTTGGCGCTGTATTGGCACATCGGTGCGATTACAATCCGGTTGGGNAGTTCGATATCTTTGAGTTTTAAGGGCGAAAATAATTGGCTAGTCATGATTCCTCTGTATGTAGGCTTATCTATAAATGNTTCGGTGCCCTATGTCATAGACTGTCTAAGATAGATTAACGAAAGGTCACCGTCGCTTTAGAATCCCCTGTGGGGAGCCCGGTATAGTGCACTGTTATGGTCTGCCCTGCTTNNACNGGACGAAAAGTTCCCATAGCACCCAGACTTAGGACATCTCCTGGCTGCAGCTGTTTACCCTGCGCTTCAAGGTGTTGTATTAGCCAAAGTACTACGTTCAAGGGATGTCCTATCATATCGCTTCCTTGGGCACGTTGGATCTCTTGGCCAGTTTGGTCGACGGTCAGGGATTCGATCTTTCCAAGCGCATTAATGAATTCCTGAGTTGGCTGAACGGGAATCCCTTTTCCGATGACTCCCGTGCGTGACACAACATTATAGCCTATGATGGTAGCAAGATTTAAGGGTTCTNCCTCTGCAACTACTATATCAAGAATTTCTANGAAGGGGATTACTTCTCCAAGNTACTGAATTACTTCCCCGTGGGTACGAGCAGAATTTATCTGTTCGTCTGTAACTGTGACGATAAGGTCCGCCTCGTAAAATAGCCGTACCCCCGAGGTGGTGGTAATTTCACTACCGGATGGCTGTAACATCTCCTCGAATACTACGCCNCCAACTGGCTCANTAGCCCCAAATCGCTCCTGTAGCTTCTTATTGGTTAGGCCTGCCTTGTATCCTACTTGAAGCCCGAGTCGGTCACCAAGTAATTTCAGGTATTTAGCCTGGGCGCAGTACCCATCATCTAAAGGGGTGCCGTTCGGGTAACCTGGGCCTGGACTTTTGGAGGNAAAGGCATTGGCAGTCTCGCGGATGGTATTGTGGTCAGGGCAGGCCATTGCTCCAACTGCGGGAATGAGAAAGCCTAATGCAGCGCTTAGAAGGGTGATAGGTGCGGTTTTATTCATGATGANTGAATATACTCAGATGGAGGTGGAAAACTAGAAATCCTGCTTTTACCAGTTTGCATCCCTGTACCGCAACGAACTATTTGAATTATTACTCAGGAATCTTCCAATAGTGTTTGAAGAAAAATTTTAATATTCCCCATGATTGTGTAATTTAAGGCGTAAGCTGATTTTCATATTCTTAAATCGAGGAAGGAGGCTTGGCTGTGCCGGTTTTTGAACGCGATGATGTCTGCATTAATTATGAAATACACGGAGATGGGATTCCCGTACTATTGCTTGCTCCAGGTGGTATGCGGTCCTCAATTTCTATCTGGGAAGAGGTGCCGTACAATGCTATTGAACGTTTAGCGTCCAGTTACAAAGTGATTGCCATGGACCAAAGAAATGCCGGTAGGTCGACTGCGCCCATCAAAAACACAGATGGCTGGGAGGTCTACACCAGGGATCAGATTGCGCTTATGGATCACCTCGGGATTGAAAAATTTCATGTTGCAGGTATGTGCATTGGGGGGCCGTTCATAATGGGTTTGGCAAAAGTTATCCCTGAGAGAATAATGTCAGCCGTTATGCTCCAGACGATAGGTTTTGATGATAATCGAGAAACTTTCTTTGAGCTGTTTGATAGTTGGGCTGAAAAGATCAAGCACTTGCATCCCACGATGGATGAGGTTGATTGGGTTCAATTCAGATCTACAATGTTTGGGGGGACTTTTCTTTTCAATGTATCTGAAGATTTTGTGGCCGCCTGCCAAACACCTTTTCTCGTCCTGATGGGAGAGGACGTTTATCATCCTGAGGTGACGTCTCGTAAAGTTGCTGAACTGGCGCCGAATGCGACTTTTATTGAAAGTTGGCAGGGTCCCGATGTTATTGACATAGCGAGCAAGAAAATTGACTCATTTCTGGCATCACATAGTTAAGGCGTACGAAGTACATTAGTGGGTAGATAGCTTTGAAGCAGGAAAGTGTAAATGATTGAAGTCAATGGGATGGCCCATGTCATCCTGACAGTTGGTCAATGGGAAAAGGCATGTGCTTTTTATGGTAAACTTTGTCCGTTCCTTGGAATGCAACAGGTTTTTGAGGGAAATAATTTTTTATACCACGTCGGAGGTCGTACGGCCCTGGGGATTCAGCGGTGTTCAAGTGAGTTTCTCGGGGAAGCCTTTCACCAGAATCGTATTGGCCTCCATCATCTTTGCTTCCGTGCCCGCAGTCGTGCGGACGTCGATTCTGCAGCATCATTTCTGAGAGAGATGGGTGCTTGCATCGACCGGGGTCCAATGGAAGGCTCTTGGGCCCCGGGTTATTACTTTTTTGTTTTTGAGGATCCAGACGGTATTCGGCTTGAGATCAATTATATTCCCGGCAAGGGTGTGCTGGCTGGGCCTACGCCCCTTTCCGTAAGTGAGGATCCTAATATTAATATGGATCCATAAAAACTATAAGGGTGTCTCCGCAGGGTGGGTCGAGATTTTGAGAAGATAGAGACTATTTGTACCTGCAATAACTTATTAGTTTAGTTTCAATTGACTTTTGTTTTGGTGCGAAACAGCGAGAACTTTTATGACCATAGATGTTGAGAATTTTAGAAACAGACGCAACAATGCGCGTTGGAACAGAGTTTCAGTCGGAGACGTTATCGAGCGAATGACCTGGAATGAGCCAGGAAAAGTTGCTTTTATTGCGACCCCAGAGGCGACAGTAGATCCAGCGTACGCCCGGGTTACCTATAGCGAAGCCAACGATGTAATTAATCGAGTTGCCAACGCACTTCTCGCTCTTAACCTTCCGAGGGCATCTCGAATTGCCATGTTGTGCGATAACTCTAATGAAGCATGGCTAGCAAAGGTGGGTGTCGCTAAAGCGGGATTGGTTGCTGCCCCGATCAATGTAATGATGGCATCAGATGTGATTGCTGAAGCCCTTCAGAGAGTAGGGGCCCAGCATGCAATAGTTGATCAGGCGCTTTGGGAACCTCTGGAGGGAACATTGGCACCGGCAAACATTAGGCCTATTGTGTCGATTGGTGGGCCTCCACAGGGTCGTATTCCTAATTTTGAAGAGTTTATGTCGGAACACGGCGCCGATGAACCTGATGTTGAGATACATGGGGACGATATCTGGCAAGTTTTGTTTACCTCTGGAACTACTGCCAAGCCTAAGGCCGTGATGATTTCACACACCAGTACCTATATGGCTGCTTATAGCAAGGCTTTGACTATGACGCGTGGACTGAGCCATGAAAGTGAAATTCGGCTGGGAGTTTTTACCCCCATGGTTTTCCATATTGGGGATCAACATTGCGTGTTTGGTCCTTTGGTGTGTGGTGGTACTGTAATAATTGGTCGGAAGCCCCAAGGTCCAGAAATGGCACGTGCAATTACAGATGAGAAAGTAACCTGCTTATTTGGTGGATCACCCCAATTTGTTGAAAGCTTGATTACTGAAGTTCAGTCCAAACCAGAAGAGTATGATTTGTCGAGCCTTGGTGTCATGTGGTTTGGCTGGGCTCCTCTTGCTCCAGCCTCCCTGGCTGCTTTCCAGGAGCTTTGTGGGCCTCAGCTTAAGGTTTATGAAATGATAGCCCAAACGGAGGCTATTGCCGGGCATCGGTTCTTCATCGACCGGCACCTGGATATGTACCTAAGGGAGGCTCCGGCCATCAACCATGTAGGTAAACCAAGCCCAATAATGGGCGCGACAGTGATGGACGAGACAGGGCAGGATTTACGCGATAAGCCGGGCGTGGCAGGTGAGGCTGTGTATCGGACGCCGGCTATGTTTTCCGGCTATTACAGGGACCTAGAAGCTACGCAGGAGGCGGTGCGCGGAGACTGGTTTCACTCGGGGGACAGTTTTGTATATGGACAGGATCAAATTCGTCTGATGGTTGATAGATACAAGGATATAGTAAAATCTGGGGGGGAGAACGTATCGAGCATTCGGGTCGAATCTGTGCTCCAGCAACATCCGACGGTTATTCGTGCCGCAGTGATAGGTCTACCAGATGACCGTTGGGGTGAAATGGTAACAGCCTGTATTTTAAAAGCCCCAAACACTCAATTCGAAGAAAAAGCACTTATTGGGTTTGCCCGTGAACGTTTGGCAGGATTTGAAACTCCCAAACGTATTGTGGTAATGGATGAATTTCCTACGACTGTTGGTGGTAAAGTATTGAAATATAAACTGCGCCAATACTTATTGGCTGGAAGCTAAATTTCTTGTAGACCTGTATTATCTATTAAAATATTTGTCACTTTGTAGGGAAAAACTATGGCGCAAGGCTACGTTTTTGGGCACTTGAAGGTGCTGAATCTTGAGGCGCTTAAAATTCAGTGTGCAGCCAAGATCCTTCCTATGATTGAACCTGCAAGAACAGAGAATACAACCGCGCCTTTTATGATTGTGGAGGGCGTGTAGCCAAATCTTGTGAGTTTGTTGGTCGTTTTAATCGCAGTGTTGCTGCGTCAGCCAGTCGAGTATTTTTATGCTTCTCTTTCAACCCGAATCTGTAGTGTGGAGACGTAACGCGGTACTGGTCGCTTCTCTGTTTTTCATTCTAATCGGTACGGGCAGCATTTATTTTATTGTAGTTGCTCTAAAAGAGATGGCAGCCGAGTTCGATTGGCCCCGCACTGTCCCATCTACTGCCTACGCCTTGCAATATATGGGGGCAGGAGTGGGCGGAATATTCATGGGGTGGTGTTTTGATCGCCGAGGGATGGCGATCCCTGCCTTTGTGGGCGCCAGCATGATTGGTGCGGGAGCCATTCTGACAAGTTTTATAACTAACCAGTGGCAGTTGCTTTTCGTTTATGGGGTGATGTTGGGTTTTTTTGGTCGCTCGGCTCTTTTTGGACCCTTGACAGCAAATATCACTCAGTGGTTTGAGCATAATAAGAGTTTTGCTGTTGGAGTTGTCGGATCCGGGCAGGGTTTGTCGGGTATGTTATGGCCTCCAATCTTCCAATATCTGATGGCTAGTGTCGGTTGGCGACAGGCAGCGTTAATTTATGGTTTGTTTGCGTTAGCCACCATGCTGCCATTGGCGTTTATTTTACGTTGGATACCGCCGGTTCTCGCCTCTAACCAGGCGGAGACTCATTTGCAGGGAGGTATTTTTCGGACGTATCGTGCGCTTCAGCTTGCCCTATGTGTAGCATCCGTTGGCTGTTGTGTGGCAATGTCGTTGCCATTAGCGCACCTCGTTAGCCACGTGAGTGATCTCGGTTATGATCTAGCTAGGGGTGCGGAGGTTTTATCAGTTGCACTTGGGTTCTCGATAATCTCCAGCCTGTTTGGGGTAGGTTTTTTAGGTCGGAGATATGGGGGCCTTAGGACCCTTCTGGTTTTTTCTGCAACACAAGCGACGCTATTAGCTGCCTTAGGTTTTGTCGATACTTTATTGGGATTTTATGTTGCGGCTGCATTATTTGGGCTAGGCTATGGTGGTATCTTGCCCTGCTATCCATTGATTGTCCGTGAACTTATGCCGCGATCAGAATCTGGCAGGCGGACAGGGCTTATCATTTTATGTGCGGGGATCGGGATGGCATTAGGTTCTTGGCTAGGAGGTTATGTTTTTGACCTTACTGGTGGATATCAGAGTGCCTTTCTTATTGGAGTTGCATTTAATGTCGCAAACCTCGTAATCATTGTTGGGCTCATTTTTCATATGCAGCGTGAAAAAGGCGATGATTATAACGCAAAAATGTTTTAAAGGCTTTCTATTTACTTTATCTCGGGATTGATAAGGAGGCAAATGCTAGCCGTGTCCAATTGACCGTGGCCGTTATTAACGTGTTGTTGGAAAGCCACCGTTGCTGCGGCACCTAGCGGTGTTGGTGAGCCCCCTGTCTGGGCGGCAGCCTGGGATAGACGTAGGTCTTTAAGCATTAATTGGGCGGAAAAACCTGGCGTGAAGTCTTTGTCTTTACCGGATTCTGGTTTGCCTCCGGGCAGTGGACAGGCATTTTCAAGTACCCATGAATTCCCGCTCGATGCAGATATCACGTCGTAGATAACCCTCTTATCGACGCCGAGCTTCTCCCCTAAAGCAAAGGCCTCCGAGGTAACAACAAATATGCTGCCAGCAACCATATTGTTACAAATCTTTACTACTTGTCCTTGGCTTGGGCCACCGCAGTACACAACTTTCTTTCCCATTGTTTCCAGGGTACTCGTGCATCTTTCAAAGATTTTTTTATCCCCACCGCACATAAAGGTAAGAGTTGCTTGTTTCGCTCCGACAGTGCCGCCAGACACCGGAGCATCAAGCATGTCAAATCCCGCTTGTTTGGCCAGAGAGTGCGCATCAAGCGAGCTCTCTACATCGATAGTGGAACAATCAATGAATATAGTGTTATTAGCTGCATTGCTCAAAAAGTCAGGTGAGGTGAAAATTTCTTTAACTTCTTTTCCTGTGGGTAGCATGGTAATGACAAAGTCTACTTCCTTTACTAAATCGCGAAGGGACATGGCCGATATGGCGCCTTGATCGAATAGGCTTTGTTGCGCTTTTTTCGACAAGTCAAAAACCTTTAGACTGTGGCCTGCCTGAAGAAGGTTTAGCGCCATTGGTTTACCCATATTGCCAATCCCAATAAATCCTATTCGTGACATGTGTCTATTCCTCGTTGCAAAAGTTTCTGAAATCCCCTGATTATTCAACGTGCCCGCCGATACACCCTTCAGAAAAACCTAGATTTTGTTATATGCCTCAGGGTCTGAGAAACTCTAATCGCCGGTGCGGGTCATTTGGGATTTTCACAGTAGCGTGGGTTAACGGTTTGTGCGGGGTCCGGAACTATCTTGAGAATTATCGTCATTCTGATACTATCGTCCAACTAATAATGCGAGAAGTCTAGAGGGAGATATTTCATTGGTGAACCTCAAATTCGTTCCATCAACGGTTTTGAAAAGGATTTTCGTGGCTGCAGTGACGCTCTCTTTGACCGCAAGCCCATCGTTGTCGGGCCTTTTGTGCGGTGGAAGTCATGAGGCGAAAGCAGAGCAAACTGTAGTGGCTCACCTTGATGAAGGCTCCGGCAGCGAGAGCATGAGCGGGCCAACGGGGGCTGGCGAAGCAGGGTCTCGGCATGATGCCAGTAGTCATGAGCATACCTCTTCGGATTAATTGATCTGGTGAGTTTGGTGTGGCGGGCGCCTCGCCAATCGATGGGCCACTTCATTTCAGCATTTTGGGTTGTCGACGTATGGGTTTGTGGCTAGAGGCCGACCTGACTTTATTGCACAGGAACGGTACCGGGTTGTTTTCTTAAATTGGTGTTAGGGCATGATATGCAAATGAGTGAGGCTCCGAACTGGAAAGAAAATGGGGTTAAAGTGATTAGCGGCGACCATTTGGATATCAATACTCCGCAGACCCCTGGAATGGATCGTGCCGCTGCAATCAATTACGCGACTGCTGGAGCCCAAAAACTTTGGGCTGGCACTGTAGCGATCCGACCTAATGCCAAGACCGGAGTGCATCATCATGGTGCTCTAGAGAGCATAATTTATGTAATTAGTGGGAAGGCGCGAATGCGCTGGGGAGATTCACTGGAGTATGTTTGTGAGGCTGGGCCCGGGGATTTCATATACGTGCCCCCTTTTGTGCCGCATCAGGAAATAAATGCAAATCCGGATGAGCCTCTGGAGTGCGTGCTCGTTAGAAGCGATCAGGATGCTGTGGTCGTGAACCTCGATATTCCAGTAGTTGAAGACCCAGAAGGCCTCCATTGGGTAGACCAGATACATCCGGATCCAAAAGGTTAGAGAGAGAGTTGTTAAAAGTATCTGTCAGGCAGGATGGTGGCCGCAGGATTTTATAAGAAAATTGGTGAAAATATAGGACGAAATTCCGAGATGAGTGTGGGGCTTCGTGTCCTGTCTGGGCCAAAATACAAAAATGAGTGAAATTAGGAGTGAAAATGACAGAGGAATCAAGCTATAGCCCGCCGAAAGTTTGGAAGTGGGAAAGCGAAAGCGGTGGCCGTTTTGCTAAAATTAATCGACCGATAGCCGGCCCAACCCACGACCAGGAGCTGCCGGTCGGCAAGCACCCCCTGCAACTTTACTCTCTTGCAACTCCAAATGGAGTTAAGGTCACAGTAATGTTGGAGGAGCTTCTAGCAAAAGGAATAGATGGGGCCGAATATGATGCTTACCCAATTAAAATTGCAGATGGCGATCAGTTCGGCAGTGGTTTTGTCGGTATCAATCCTAATTCTAAAATTCCAGCTCTTATGGATCGCAGTATAAGCCCCGGCACGCGTGTTTTTGAATCGGGTGCAATTCTGCTCTATTTGGCTGAAAAATTTCAGGCTTTCTTGCCAAGTGCTCCGGAAAATCGGGCCGAGTGTTTATCTTGGGTTTTTTGGCAAATGGGAAGCGCCCCTTATCTTGGCGGTGGCTTTGGCCATTTCTATGCATATGCTCCTGACCGATGGGAGTATCCAATCAACCGTTTCGCTATGGAGGTTAAACGGCAGCTTGACGTGTTGGATCGTCATCTGGCGCAGAATGAGTATATGTGTGGAAGTGAATATACCATAGCCGATATGGCTATATGGCCGTGGTATGGGGCTTTGGTTTTAAATAGGGTGTATGACGCAGCCGAATTTCTCGAGGCACATTCATATGAGCATGTGATGAAATGGGCTAAACAAATTGATGGTCGAAAGGCTGTGCAGCGGGGGCGGATGGTTAATCGCTTCACCGGAAAGACGAAGTATCAACTTCGTGAGCGCCATGAGGCCAGCGATTTTGATAATAGGACCCAGGATAAGATTGAGGCTGCGGGCGAAAATGAATAGGGTCACGGCCCAATCTACGGACTCTTGATTGCTGCACAGTTTTTGGAGAGGGTGTTTGCGAATGTTCTCAGACCGTGTAGAAGCAAAATGGATAGATATGTTTTGCAAGGTTTTTTGCCTTTGCAAGGTTGAGGAGGGGGATACGGTAGCTATCCTCTCTGAGAGTCAATCCAGGACGCTGAATGTGATCTTAGCTGAGCTTGCTCTTCTGAGGCTTGGAGCAAAAGTATTTCATGTGCGGCTGCCGACGCCCCCACAAGCTAGTTCTATTCCTATTCGTTCTACGGGCGCATCAAATTCTGTCCAAGGAATTGGGCCCGTGGTGATGGCGCTTCGAAGTTCTTCTATTGTTGTCGATTGCACTGTTGAGGGGATGCTCCACGCTCCGGAACTAAAGGAAATTTTGTCCGATGGGGCGCGGTTAATAATGGTATCTGATGAACACCCAGATGTTTTAGAAAGGCTTGTCCCCGAGCCCAAACTAGAGGCAAAAGTAAAACTAGGAGCGAAGATGTTATCAAATGCCAGCTTGATGCGTGTGTACTCAAAGGCCGGCACAGACTTGATGATAGATGTGACGGATACAAGGGGGGCGGGCGTGTGGGGGTATTGTGATCGTCCGGGTACTGTGGCCCATTGGCCTGGAGGTCTCGTTTTGTGTTTTCCTAAAGCGCAAAGAGTTAACGGAACCCTAGTAATGGATGCGGGGGACATAAATCTTACATTCAAGCGTTATCTGGAAAGTCCCATTCGGCTTAATATTGTTGATGACTATGTGACAGATATTGAGGGATCTGGCTTGGATGCGGAATTGCTGCGTAGTTATATAGATGCCTGGGGGGATCCCGAGGCCTACGCAGTATCTCATGTCGGGTGGGGTATGAACCCGGCGGCTCGTTGGGATGCTCTGGCGATGTATGATAAATGCGATATTAATGGCACTGAGTTCAGGTCATTTGCTGGAAATTTCTTGTATTCCACGGGCGCCAATGAGGTGGCTAAAAGGCACACCCTAGGACATTTTGATTTGCCTATTCGAAATTGTACGATTGAGTTAGACGATAATGTTGTTGTTAGAGATGGGAAATTACAAGGGGANTTAAACTGACGTTGGTTTNTNCCAANNGTAGGTTCTGGGNTGATTTTCTCTGTATGAGTTAAGCGCGAAAGTTGTCANGTGGTGACAANCGAAAAGAANGGGCTCTTATTTTAGAAAGTNCCCTGTTTNTTTTTTCACATGAGAAACTAGTGNATGGAGGATTAAGGATGAACCCTTCTGGGCCAATGAAAGAAGCCCGTTCTTTTGCTTGGCAACAGCTGGCGGGAAAATNTGAGGATATACAAAAAGTAATAAGTTCTCTTGGGAAGGAAAAATTTCTNCCTAGAGCAAGTGGTTATGATGAGGCCGCGGCTTTTCCTTTCGAAAATTATCGTGATATGCGTGAGGCAGGGATTTTGGCCATGACTGTTCCCAGGAGCTCTGGGGGATTGGATATAAAATATTCTGATTATGCCCTGCTTGCTGCGGAAATGGGACGATGGTGTGGGGCAACAGCTTTGACCTATAATATGCACGCCTGTACTCCTTTATGGGTGGGTCATATCACGGATGATTTGGAATTATCAGTTGCTGACCGAGAGCAACATAACAAAAATCGTGAGTTGCATTTTTCTCGCATAGTCAACGAGGGGGCTATTTTTGCCCAGCCTTTCTCAGAAGGATCTGCTGCTGCTGCTGGTAAAGCTCCCTTTGGCACAACAGCTGCGAAAGTGGATGGAGGGTGGATTCTCAATGGCAAGAAAATATTTGCTTCTTTGTCAGGGGCTGCTGATTATTATGGGATACTGTGTACGGAACAGATTGGAGAACCTACCCTTAAGGACACACTTTTTATGGCGGTGCCTGCTGAGGCAGATGGAGTTTCAGTAAGTGGTCCGTGGGATCCGGTGGGAATGCGGGCAACTGTATCTCGGACATTGATATTGGAGGATGTATATGTTGCTGACGAGCAATTGCTTATGCCTCGAGGGGTATATCACCAAGCTGCTAGCCGTTGGCCTCATATGTTCCTCACTCTTTGTCCCACATATATGGGGATAGCTCAGGCGGCATATGATTTTACAGTTGCCTATCTACGCGGGGAGATTGAAGGTGTCTCTGTTCGGAGGCGCATGTATCCGACCAAGCAACTTACTGTCGCTGATATGTGGATCAAGCTTCAGCAGACATGGGCTTTGTTCACACAAGTTACAGCAGAGGCTAGGGTGGATCCTGCTAAAGAAGTTCGACTTAGAGCATTTGCCGCCCAATACGCTGTTATGGAAAATTCCAACGATATTTGTCGCTTAGCGATACGGACGTGTGGGGGCCAGTCAATGCTCAAGTCATTTCCTTTAGAGAGGCTGTATCGGGATTCACGACTTGGGTCTCTGATGTTGCCTTGGACAGCAGAACTTTGTTTGGATCGACTGGGGCGTGAGACTCTCTATGAGCCCGGTGAGGTAGACGAGGACCAATGAATATCTGTGAGTGGCTGGAGCAGTGGTCTGTCTCTCAATCGGTTAAGCCAGCAATTGTGTTTGACGGGGTAAATATTTCTTATGGCGAGCTCAACAGGTTGACGCGGCTTGCTGCTTCGGTTCTACAACATAATTTTAATATAACTTCAGGTGATCGAGTGGCATTTCTTGGCGCGAATTCGCCAGATATGCTGGTNTTCTTATTCGCTTGCGCAAGGTTAGGCGCTATTTTTGTGCCTTTGAATTGGCGNTTGGCAGCGCCCGAGATTGCCTATGCACTGCAAGATTCNGACCCCAAAGTGTTATTTTGCGANGAAGATTATCGTAAAAATGCCGAAAAAGCGTGTGAGGGTTCAACCGGTGATCNAATTTTGNTTGTTGATAGTCGATTTAAACTTNTGAAAGCGCATGTGGAAGGTGAGTATGACGCTATTCACGAGGGTTCTCATAGTCCATTGTTGATAGTTTATACTTCTGGCACAACTGGCCAACCAAAAGGGGCAGTGTTGACCCATCAATCGTTAATTTGTAATGCCGAGAACTCTGTTTTTATGCATGGGATGGTATCTGAGGATACTATATTCACTAACTTGCCAATGTATCACGTGGGTGGATTAAATATCCAAACTATTCCTGCGCTGAGTGTTGGCGCTACAATAATTTTACATCCCCGATTTGATTTGGAAGAAACTANCAAGGTGATAAATGAGTCTCAACCGACACTTATGATTTTGGTTCCCGCATTGATGGCGGCGATCATGAGTCATCCTGATTGGCTTAAACTTGATTTTTCTTCTCTTAGGGCCATCACTACTGGATCTACAAAAGTTCCTGTCCCGTTCATTGAGGCCTACCAGAACCGCGGTATTCCTGTGATTCAGGTGTATGGGTCTACTGAAACCGCGCCCACGGCGATCCACCAAACAATTGAAATGTGTGGAGATTCCCTCGGCTCGATTGGTGTCCCGGCGGTGCTTTCGGAGGCAAAAATTTTAGATGCTGATGGGAAGTTGGCAGGAATTGGGAAGAAAGGTGAGATAGTTGTGCGGGGACCCAATCTGTTCAGCGGATATTGGAATGATCCCGAAGGTACCGCACAGGTTCTGAGAGATGGCTGGTTTTATACTGGAGATATAGGACATGTAGATGAGAACGGGTGGTACTTCGTTGACGATAGAATTAAGGATGTCATTATTTCTGGATCTGAGAATATTTACCCAGCAGAGTTGGAGCGAATATTGGATGGCTGCGATGCTGTAGCGGAGTCGGCGGTAATTGGTCGATTGGACAAAAAATGGGGAGAGGTTCCGGTAGCTTTTGTTGTGCCCCGAAAGGGTGCCACAATAAGTTATGATGAAATCAATGAGTTGTTTGTTGGAAGTCTTGCCAATTTCAAACATCCACGNGANGTAATTGTGGTTAGTGAGCTTCCGCGGAATACTATGGGGAAAATTCTCAAATTTAAGTTGCGGAAAATGNTTCGCGAACGNGTTGTGGATCAAGAGATGCCAAAGGTTTATGGAGATAGAAGGANTTAAATATAGGGGCGTNTTCTCCAATCTGAAATTCTTTTGTCATTTCAGTATAGAGGATTTTTGTCGGCCTTNGNNATTGTNATCTTTAAATCTAACAGAGAAGAAAGTGTAGATGATGAAACCTGTATGTTTAGTNTTGGGTGCGGGCGCTGGTATTGGCGGCAACGTAGGAAAGAGGTTTGCGAAAGCCGGATATCATTCGGTGCTTTGTCGCCGCACTGATGAAGATGGTCTCAAAAAGTTAGTCGGGGAAATTGAGGAGAGTGGGGGGTCAGCGTCAGGCTTTTTGATTAATGCGGTTAAACCGGATGGTATTGAAGATCGTGTGGCAGCTATTGAGGCCGATATCGGCCCCATCGAAGTTGTGGTTTACAATCTCGGAGCCCAAATTGGTGACCGGGCGCTAGCCGAGACGACCTACAAGGCGTTTGAGCGTGGGTGGCAGATGGCCACTTTCGGACTGTTCAGGCTGGCGTCTGCCGTTTGTCCGCTTATGGAAGAGCGAGGAAGTGGCACCATTCTGGTGACATCGGCGACTGCCGCCGTGCGAGGGAACAGCGGGCAGCATTCCCATGCTGCCGCTATGGGNGGCCGGAGAATGTTGTGCCAGACTTTGAACGCAGAGTTTGGGCCCAAAGGAATTCACATAGCTCATATATTGATCGATGGGGCTGTCGACGCCCCAGATACATTAGGTAAAATGCTTGGTCCCGAAGGGTTCCAAAAGTTACGTGAGACTAGAGGTATGGATAAGGAGGGGCTGATACTTCCAGAGAAAGTGGCAGAAACTTATTTCCATCTAGCTCAACAAGTTCGCTCAACTTGGACCCATGAGATGGATCTTCGTTCGTTCTCAGACATGCCGTGGTGGAACCACTGACAGTAAGATAATGGTGTACATTTAAATTTGGGCGGGGAGAATGTAGTTACACTGATCCTTATCCAAAGGGGGAATTATGGCTAATATCTTGGCAGGCACCCAAACTGGTATCTTTGTAGTTGAGAAAGGCACGCCTCGGAGAGTCTTGGAGGTTGAGGACGTACGGAATATNGGGCTNGTTGGGCANAAANTTTTTGCCAGTACTCGTAGCGGAGCCTATCGATCGGATGATCAAGGTGAGAGCTGGGTGTTGTCAGGCATTTCTGATAGGCAGGTTTGGCAGATATGTTCCGATAATGGGAGTAGGCTTTTCGCCGTAACCCAACCCGCGGGTGTGTTTTTCAGCGATGATGGGGGTGAGAGCTGGGTGGAGATGAAATCCTTTGCCAATCANCCTCAGGCCTCCGAGTGGACGATCCCGCTTACACCTCCAATAGCGGCNCGGGCCCGAACTATCATCATTGACCCGACTGACAAGTCGAAAATGTGGGTGGGGATCGAAGTAGGGGGAATTGCAAAGACCGAAGATGGTGGAGCTANCTGGGATGTGGTGTTGCCTGGCGGTAATCCGGACCTGCATGTTTTGTGTGCCGATCCGGATCAGCCGAATATCCTTTATGCATCGACTGGCTATGGACGGTTGGACGGCGTGGCAGAGATGATTGAGGGTAATGCGGGAGTCTTCCGATCTGATGATGGTGGGTCCACATGGAAGTATGCTTGGCGTGGTATTACACCCAGATACGCACGGCCTATGTGTATTGATCCGCGGGCGCCGCACCAACTTACGGTGGCCTGTGCGCCCACGGCATTTTCTAGTTTTCAGGACGAGGGTGGTGCGGATGCTATGCTTTTGAGGTCTGATGATNGAGGAGAATCTTGGAGTTCACTTTGTGATCAGGCTCATTCCCCGTCGTCCGCTAATATACATGGATTGGTTGTAGATTCGGAGATTCTTGGAGGCGTGATTGTGGGAATGGATAATGGCCAAGTATGGAGGGTTCAACAGGATAGCCGGTGGGAAATATTAGCGGAGAACTTACCCCCAGTATTATCAGTTGCAAGTTTCTAAAGAAAAACGGATCGCTTAGAAGGAAGAAATCATGGTCGACCCAAATAACACGGTTCTTTATGAATTCTCAGAGCATATAGCCACAGTGACTATTAACCGCCCGGATCATTACAATTCATTGAATTACCGCGCCTATAAAGAATTGACTGCTGCGTTTGAGAAAGCGAATTCTGACGATGCGGTTCGAGCTATTATTTTTACAGGGACGGGCAAAGGTTTTTGCACTGGCGATGATGTGAAGGAATTGCTTGGTTCGGGGGCTGCCGAGCTTTCGCGTCGTATAAAGAGTGGGGAGTTGCAGTTACCCAGTGAGCCTATGAAGAGGTCGGATAAACCAATTATTGCGGCTGTAAATGGTGCGGCAGTGGGATACGGTATGGAATTAAGCCTTTTAGCAGATATACGTATTGCTTCGACCTCGGCGCGATTTTCGGAAATGTTTGTGAAGCGAGCCATTGTGGCTGGGTCAGACAGCTTCGAGCTCTTGCCACAAATTGTGGGGGTTTCTGCAGCTGCTGAGATATTAATGACAGGCGATTTAGTGGGTGCTGAGGAGGCGTTGCGGATGGGCCTGGTTTCCAAAGTGGTTTCGGAGGATCAGCTGTTGGGCGAGGCCCGAGATATAGCGCGACGAATTACAGTGAACGGGCCTTTGGCGGTTAGGGCCACAAAAATAGCGCTTAATCATGCGAAGCAAGGAAAATCTGAGGAATTGGCAGATCACTTAAGGGCGGCGCTTGCATCACTTCTGGCTAGCGAGGACCATAAGGAAAGTACGTCTGCATTTATTGAGAAGCGTACACCTAAGTATACAGGGCGTTAGCGTTGCTTGTAGATAGTAAATTTATATATTCGCCATGTTTGCTAAAAAGCTACTCTGCACCTCCATATCTCCTTTAATATTTTTTAAGCCGTCAACAGCAAACGTTTTGAGAGTGGTCTTGTTGGTCGCGATTGGTGTCGTCAGCGGGAGAGATCCTGCATTGGCTGCCATGGAAGATCCTTTAGCAAAGCGATTGTCACCCCAAATTGCCAGGGAACTCGTTCCTCTATTGGATGAGTTGCGAATATTGGAAGGGGAGATGCCTCTCGCCATAGCAGAAAGAGACGGAAATAATGTGGCATATATTTTTTCTACACATGAAGCCGTCAGTCCGGCGGGTTATTCTGGGCAGTCATTTGATGTCATGGTGGCGCTGCGAGTTGACGGCACGATTCTTGGCCATCTTATTCTTGAACATAGAGAACCGTTGATTGGGACTCACCAAGTTACTATTGGAGATGTGGATCAATTCTTAGGCCAGTTGCATGGCTTGAATGTCGCNTTAGAGAGGCGAGCTCCATTTAGGCATATGGATGGTGTCTCTGGTGCTACGATTAGTGCCAATGCTATGTGGGACGCTGTTATGGGTTCTTCTGTTGTCGTTGGTTATATGATGGGGATCATCTCTGATGAGGTCGGTGGGCTATCTATAGAGCGGTTTAGTTTTACGGCACGGACATGGGATCAATTGATTTCTGATTCCTCCATTAAAATTCATAGATTAACGAAGGGATTAGTGCGTGAGGCATTTTTAGCTGAAGGCGTCCATCCTGAACTTGATGGAGAAGATGAGGAGGATTTTTTAACTTTCTACATAGCCTTAGCAACGCCTCCATCTGTTGGGCGCAATTTATTTGGANCTAAGGTCTTCAGGAAGATTTCCCAAGGTGCTATGCCTGGTGAACATCATCTCCTAATTGCCTCAACAGGAGGGTATAGTTGGGTACCCAAAAACCCCTACTTAGTGGATATTTTTGATAGAATAAAACTTGTTCAAGGAAATTTAATCCTGACCCTTGAAACCAAAAACTTTTATCCAGCACGTCGTTATGCTGCTCCCGAATCTCCTAAGTTGAGTCAAGGCGGAAGGTTTCTAATTCCGGGCGAAGCGGGGTTCGATCCTACACAAGAATGGGCGCTACAAGTCACCCTTATTGCTGGAAAGGGAGAGGGTGATCCTGTCAAGGAGGTAGGCATGAGTCTGCCCTACCGTATTCCTTCTCATCATGTTGTGGGCTCCGAAGAAGCTTTAGAGAATGCTGGATTAAAAGAGATATCCTATATTGGAATAGGTAAGTGGCGGAAATCAATGTTGTCAGACTGGCAGATAGTCTGGGCATCCAAGCAATGGGAGATCCTAGGTCTATTGTCGTTATTGGNCTTAGTAACATTGGTGCTGTGTTTTCACCAATATCTGACCCGGCATCGTAAAATTTATAGATACCTGAGATGCAGCATCCTGTTGGTAACCCTTATTTGGGTGGGTTGGATAGCAGGCGCACAATTAACAATACTGAGTTTAATTAATTATTTTCGGTTGTTCTTTTCAGGCACAGGCTGGGTGTCGGCGCTTTTTGATCCTTTATTAATCATTTTGAGCGGGTATGTAGCGATAACCCTAGTTATTTGGGGTCGCGGGGTCTTTTGTGGATGGCTTTGTCCATTTGGTGCCCTTCAGGAACTTTTNGCCCAAATTGGTCGGTTGTTCTCTGTCCCTCGTATTATGGTGCCCAAACNGCTTCAAAAAAGGGGGCATTTGGTAAAGTATTTTGTCGCTGGTGGAATTATTATCCTCACAATATTCTCTGCTGAATGGGTTGCATTAAGTGCAGAGGTCGAACCTTTTAAGACCGCTATTAGTTTGCATTTTGGACGATCCTGGCCCTACGTTCTTTACGCACTAGNACTATTATTCGTTGGATTATTTATTGAGCGTTTTTTTTGCCGTTACTTGTGCCCTCTTGGTGCGCTCTTAGCTGTCGGAGGAAGGTTTCACTTCTTTAACACTCTGTTGCGACGTTCAGAATGTGGTAATCCCTGCCACCTGTGTGAACGCAGCTGTCCAATAGGAGCGATTGAGGCACACGGAGAGATTAATATGAATGAATGCCACCAATGTTTGGACTGCCAGGTTGAGTATCATGACCCAGCAAGGTGTCCGGCATTACCCCTTGTCTCGAAGCCGTCTGACTATTAAGTGGATTTTCGTCTCATAACGGCGTGAATTCTGGAATAGGTTCTGAGGGTTCCAAGGTTGTTAGAAGCTCGAGTAAGTTGCCATCGGGATCTCGAAAATAAATTGATTTTCCCCATACTCCATTGGCAGCTGGGCGAGGNACCGGCCCTTCTATTATTTCCACGCCCTTATCAGTCAACCAGTCGATTGCCTCCTGAATGCTGCGATCCCANCGAAAGCATAAATCAACGGTCCCTGATTCCAGTCGATCAGCTACTATATATGCCGGTTCGTTGAGCCTCTGGAGNTTAATGATGGCCGCGCCAATTCTAACCCGCAAAACAGGAATTTTCCCTGTCCGGAAGGCGTCTTCAAATTCAGCCTCGCCCCCCAAAANATTTTTATAAAATTCCAAGGAGCGGTCCANGTCACTGGCCATCACGACCACATGGTCTATCCCCTGGATAGGGACTGGCATTTGCTACTGTACCACTGCATCCAGGGGCAATTTAATTGTCTCCCCCGTTCGTAGCGCAGTTGAAACNGCATCTGTCCATTGCATGTATTGCACTCCGGTAGCTAGGTCGGTGTGGGTGACAGTTTCCTGACCGCGGATGGCATTAATAAACTCTTCCTCCACCCGCCAGTAGTTCTGCTTATTTTTAGGTACGCGAACNAGCTTCATTTGTTTTGAATTTGCTTTGCCCGCAAAAAGTTGGAGTTCGCCGCCGCTATCTGTTAGCCGCAGAGTCCCCTCCGTCCCGCAAACGTGTATATCAATCATCGGAAGATGCCCGGTGACTGCCGAGACTGATAAACGCATTTGGCCCCCTTGAGCCATTGATCCCATAATTTCTATATGGTCTGGAATGGTACACGCACGTCGTTTTCCCGAACCATCTCTGCGATATTTCACCACTGTCTGCGCCAGTGCTTGTACCGTAGTTGCTGGTCCGAGCCAGCGCATGATTATTTCGTACCAAATTCCCATATTCATAATGTTATTGCCGCTGAGAGCAGGGTCTTGGCGCCAATGCAATGGTGTATCCGGCTGGGCAAAGGTCCCAGTAGTTACTCTGCCATCAACTGTAATAAGGTTCCCAATAAAGCCGTCGCTAATCATCTGAATAACGGTTGGATCAAATTTATTAGATAGGGGGGCGGGCACGATTTGAGCAATCAAGTTGGGATTCATGCGAGAGGCTTCTAGCATCTCTGATGCTTCGCTGGAATTCAATGCCATTCGGGCTTCGCAGAGCACATGTTTGCCAGTCTCTAGTGCAGCAATGGTCAGTGGTGCATGCATATAAGGCCATGTTCCTATACACACGGCATCTAATTGGTCGTCAAAAATAATGTCTTCCCAACTACCTAAGGCTTCTGGAATGCCGAACGTTTTTGCAACCTTGCGTGAGGACTTTAAGGTCCTATTGGCGACCGCTACTACTTCAACCCCTTTTATGGCCTGTAAGTTGGGAATATGTAGAAGTGTTGTGTTAGCGCCAGCGCCAATAATGCCTACAGATATGGTTTCATTGCTCATAGTTTTGCTTTCAGTTGCTGGTGGATTGGCAGACAAGTTTAATATACGTGTTTAAAGGAAAAATAATAAAGTACTTAATAGGGTCCCACTTATAAAGTTTTTTTCAACCTCTGTTATCTTTTGTCGGTTTGGCAAAGTCTTGGTTTTTCGCAACTAAGTTGGCTATGTGTTCACCTGCCAGAACGTCGGAGTATTTAGAGGGCCGTCCTGGGCTCTGACAGCTTGGAATACATCGGACTTTGGCGTAGTGGTTCGGGTTGAAAAAGAATGGTATGGAATAGCGCTCCTTGTTAGACCGGTTGATAACACGGTGTGTTGTTGCCTTGTAAATGTCGTTGGTCCACCGAGCCATAAGTTGGCCAATATTAACTACAAAAGTTTCTGGGATAGATGGTGCCGATATCCAGCTTCCATCAAGTAACTGGATCTCCAATCCGCCTAGATTATCTTGTTTGAGGATTGTCATTAATCCGAAATCCGTATGGGCTGTTGCTCCAATGGAGTCAGGTGAGAGAGAAGAGCTTTGCGGAAGGTAATGCATCATTCGCATAAGGACCGTAGGTTTGGTGTAGAATTGAGTAAAGAATTGTTGGTTGATGTTCAGGCTCAGGGCAAAGACCTCCAATAGCCGTAGTCCAAGTCGATGAATTTCAGCAAAGTAAGTCTCCACCGGACCTCGAAAACCTTTAAGATCGGGCCACTGGTTGGGGCCGTGCAATGGAAGCCCGGCTTTGACCTGGGGGTCATCCAATGGCAGGTCTATGCCTACGTCAAAGCTGTCTTTTAAGTCGGGGCCTTGCCCGGGGTATTGGGTAGTTCCGAATGGTAGATATCCTCTATGAAACTCGTCTTTTAGAGATTTCATACGGGTTTCTATCGGTTGCTCAAAGAATAAGCGGGAGGCTCGCATTACTGAATCAACGATGTCCTCCGGGATGCCATGGTTTGTTACCAAAAAGAAAGAAGTTCCTTTGCATGCGTCGCTAACTTGACCGGCCAATTCCTCTAAACCTATTCCTGTTTGTAGAGCGCTCATATCTATTACAGGTAGATTTTTTCCANTCGGTGGTATTCTGGAAATATTAGCCATTCTTGGATACCTTGGGCTGTCAATGTGATAGGGTTTATTCTTGGTGGACGTTATAATTTCAGAAATTCCAAGTATTAAAAAGTAATATTAGTAAAAAAGGGTTGGATGTGGCCGACAAGCTTTTTATAGATGCACAACAGTTGCTGGAGGGATCTTTCGAGCTTGGCCGAAAAGTGATAAAGGATGGTTTTGAGCCAGATCTTATTATCGGGGTATGGCGTGGCGGAGCTCCTATTGCTATAGCCTTACAGGAATTTCTTGCGTACGAAGGTGTTCTAGCGAATCACTATCCAGTTAAAATTTCCTCCTATGTGGGCATTGAAAAACAGGGCAGCCAAATAGTAATCGGAGAGATGCAGGGTTTGGCTGGGGTTCTGGGCGACTCCCAGAGTATTTTGATTGTGGATGATGTGTTTGAGACTGGTCGCACCATTGAGGCGCTCGTTGGGGAAATTAAGGTTATGTTGGGAGAAAGGGTCCCCACTGCACTCAAGGTAGCAACTTTGTTTTCAAAGCCGGATAAGCGTAAGAGTGTTCTTGAGCCTGACTATGTCCTTCACACCACTGAAAAGTGGCTAGTATTCCCACATGAGTTAGTGGGCTTAACTCCCGATGAAATTCATACTAACAAGGGCTTCAAGTATTGATCGGCTAGGACCTAGCCAGCGAGCGATGGAAGATAAAGAATAATTTCGGGAAATAGCATCAGTATGGAGACTACAACGAGGTCTGCTAGGAGAAAAAATAACACGCCTTTAAATATGGTAGTAGTTGTTGCGAGTCTACCGACTACACCCTTTATAACGAATACATTTAGCCCAATGGGTGGGGTTATCATTCCAATTTCCAAAAATTTAGTAAGAACNACTCCAAACCATATTAAGCTTAAACCGGTATCATGAAGAATTGGAAGCAAAACGGGAATCGTGAGGAGCATTGCGCCTAGGGGTTCTAGGAACATTCCCAACACCAAATACATTATCGCTATTCCGAGCAGCAAGAGAAACATATCTGCTCCAAGGTCGATCACTATCTTCGACAAAAATTGAGAGGCGCCTGACAACGCAAGAAATCGCGTAAGAAGTAATGCTCCAATAGCTATCACAAAAATAACAGCAGTTGTTTGAACTGTTTCCAGGAGCGCCTGTTTAGACTTTTCCCAAGAAAGAGATCCTTTAATTCCTGCTATCGCGAAAGCGAGTAAGGCGCCGACCGCCCCTGCTTCAGTAGGGGTGAATACGCCTGCGAATAGTCCTCCAAAAACCCCCAATACCAATAAAATTACAGGCCAGGTATCTGCGAGAGCCAGGAGTCTCTCTCGGAGAGAGGCTTTCTCAAGAACCGTGGGCGCAAGCTCTGGGTTTAGTTTTACCCGAACAATGATTACAAGTACGTACGCCAATCCGGTCAGGAGCCCGGCGCTTATTCCACCTAAAAACAATTTTGATATAGGAACTTGAACAAAAATTCCGTACAGAATTAGCAAGATAGATGGGGGAATGAGGGCCCCAATGGTTCCGGCCGCGGCGACCGTTCCGGTTGCTAGTGATGGATCGTATTTGTTACGCATCATTTCTGGCACAGCAATGCGGCCCATCGCGGCGGCGCATGCGACGGAAGACCCCGTAACCGCCGAAAACCCCGCTGCTCCAAAAATCGTTGCAACTGCGAGGCCTCCAGGCAACCCGGACAACCATTTCCGCGCTGCATCAAATAAGCCCTGAGTAAGGCCCGCGTGGAAGCAACAAAACCCCATTAGCAAAAACATGGGCACTGAGGTTAGCGCCCATTTAGCACCGAAATCATAGGGAACTGCGGTGAGAATCCCCCACGCTGGTTTCAATCCGACCAATGTCCAAATTCCCCCGAACGAGACTGCAACTAGAGAAACGCCGACGGGGAATCTGAGCAGTATAAGAATCAGAAGAACGCCGATGCCTGCTAAGCCAACTTCTATTCGATCCATAGAAACTTGTTTCCAACTTTATGATTTATTGTCTGAACGCATCATGTTTCTTTTCACCCAATCCACTCGGTGCTCCGGAGATCGTTGTGATAATTTTGTATAGTAAAACTAGGATAACCAGGCCGAAACCGACAGGGAGAAAGAAATATGAGGCCCAAATGGGAATTTTCCAATCTACTTCAATCATGAATGTCCCCACAGACATCTTATCTANTGCATCCAAAAAAGTTTGGTAGAAAAGTATCGAAAAAACCCCTGCAGAAAATAACCAGCTACATACTGCCAGAACTTTTTGGATCCGATTGCGAAATAACTGAACTAGAATTTCCACAGTGATAGGGGCGTCATTTTTTTCTGCGAGTGCTAAGGGTAGAAAAACGATGGGTAGCATGTAGTAGTGAGGTACAATGGTCACGGTAGCTGGAATTGGTAATCCAATCCACCTCAATAAAACATCAAGGCTAATGTGGGCCATCATCAGTACTACTGCAACGCAGGCAAAAAAGGCCCATAATTGGCTCAGAGATGCTAGTATTTGTCCTAAACGACCCAAGTTATCCTCGCGTTGATACGCAAATATTAGTTGTTGTTACTAGTGTCCTACATTCCGTGAGAGGCCGCATCTACCTTGTCCCAGATTTCCGTTTTATAAAGTGTGGTTACAGCTTCTACGTCATTGGCATCAATCGCTGAAAGGAGTTCTCGCCAGCGTATAATTAGGCCACGAAAGCGTTCCACGCGTTGCCGAGCATCCTGAATTCCGTAATTGTCTTTAGCCATCTGATCAAAGTTGGCTAGATCTTCCAAAATAAATCGATCAGTTAGCGCCACAAGCTCAGGAGAGGGTTCGAGCACTTGTATTCCGTCTTGTGCTGCCTTTGTATTTAAAACTTCATCATTAAAATTTTGAAACTCCACCGTAGTCAACGCCGCTGCCTCAGCAAATAGGTCAAGCATATGGCGCCTTTGTTGGGTTGTTAGGGATCTCCAAGTATCTATATTAAAATTAAATTCATTCCCGTTGTATGTTCCGAGGGGCAATCGAGTAACATATTTCGCTACATCGCCAAAATTTAGATTATAGAGCTCAGTTGCCGGGTGGAGGTTGGCATCTAGAGCGCCTCGGCTAAGAGCATCATATATATCGTTAGCCGAAAGGCTCATCTTTATGCCTCCAACATATTCAACCCATCTCCCAAAGGCGGAAAAACTTCGGATCTTCTTTCCGCGCAAGGATTCCACCGTTGTCATAGGTTCAATGGTAAGCANCATGTAGGGGGCGTTTGCTGTCATCGCTACAAAAACGGAGCCATTTGCTTCGGCTTCTGCTAGGCATTCAGGGCATGTAAAAATATATTCGGAAACCGCTGCTGATAGCACTGTTGCATTTTTTCCCAGCATTGCCAGGTCGATAATTAAATTTGTTTGGGGCAGCTCAGCCGGATGATAGCCTGGCACGAGCATTGCGGCATCAGCTATCCCATCCCTTAGTCCTGTCAGGCTCTGTTTGAGGTTGAGCAGCGATCCATAATAGACCTCGGCACTCAATGTTCCTCCGGTTCTTTTCTCAATGTGTTCTTCGACGTAGGTGTAGGCTTTCGCCCAAGTGTGGGTGGGGGGGAGGCCAGTAGCGAAGGTAAGTTCTTTGGCTTCAGCTATTCCCTGCATGTGGGCAGTGCAAAAACAGAAAAGCGTGAGTGTTATTTTCCAACAGTGTTTCATAAAACCTCCCAAGTAACCGCCGAGTAGCACCTAAACCATCAATTAAGTTATTAAAAACAGCAATAACTCCGGCGCTGGAGCAGCTTTGTATCAGCTAGAATAACGTCTGTCATTAATCTGGTCNCCCTACAGCGATTTGTTGGGNCGTTTGCTGCGGTCGATCGCCATCTAGCAGCCCTAAGCTTGATAAATCACCAGCTTTCTGGGATTACATCAAAAGCTATGGTGAAACGCTTTTCATTTGATTGAAACGGGATGGTTTGGTGGTAAAAATACGAAGGGAATAGGACTATTTGTCCTTCACTAGGTTGCAAGAGGTGGAAATTGGGGTCTTGTTGTGTTGCAACATGATTGCTTGGTCGTCCAAACTCAATATATCCTTCTCCCTGGCCATCACCGTCCTTGGTGCATGTGGGTAATATTCCATAGTAGACGCCGCTAATCCATCCGCTTGGATGTATGTGCGTTTCATGATGGCCTTGTTCGTACAAAATTGAACCCCACGCTACGAGACGCCATTTAGTAGGTATTTGAGCCAGGTATGGGTGGTCTTTATCCGGCGGATGCCCTAGCGTGTAATCGTGTATGGCGTTTTTTGCTTTATCAAGAAGCAAAGAGACGGGGCTGTCTGGCGGATCCAATTGGAGCGCATTTAGCCTTTCCCCCTTCTTGATCGCTTTCCCACCTTGCTCGTAGCTTAGGTTCGGGTCTTCCGAGCATCGTTTAANCAACGATTCATTGAAGACCTTCAAATTCTTGTATCCGTTTGGAACCTCAATATGCACCGTTTCTATAAATCGTTCAAAGTTACATAGGCTCTCCCACTCATCCAGCTTGTGAAGACCAATTAAAGCCGATGTTTTAAGAGCGAGTCCGCTTGTATCATTGGGTTTTAGCTGGAGAGTGCTTTCCGCAACGGCCAAGACCTCAGTCCAGGTCTCAGACTGGTCTTGTGAAAGTTTTGGAGCGACCTTCAGTTGATCGCNAGAGGAATCATTTTTTTCTGAGAACCTTTTTTGGTAAGCAAGGTCTTTCAGTGTATCACCCAAATTGGATCGTGCATGCGTGCTGTTTTTGTTAATATCTAGGCTTTTCCTGTAGCATTCGAGGGCGTCCTCTAGTCTGCCTTCTGCTCTCAGCGCGTTACCCATGTTGTTGTGGGCATCGGCATATTGAGGATCTTCCTCTANTGCTTTTTTATAGCTTTCAATAGCAGCCCCCAATTTTCCAAGGTCTTGGAGGACATTGCCCAGATTATTGTGAGCAATGGCGTATGTTGGCTTGAGGTNGATGGCAGTGCGATANCAGTGTTCAGAATCATTTAGCTTGGCTAGAGATTCTAACGCTAGCCCCAGATTATTGTGTGCTTCCGCGTATTCAGGGTTTATTGCTAGGGCTTTTTTGCAGCTATCGATGGCATCGTGTGTTTTTCCAAGCGCAGAAAGAGCAAGGCTAAGGTTACTGTGTGCTTCTGCATATTGGGGTTCAAGTGTTATAGCTTTGGATATTAGATCAACAGCTAGGGAGTTGTCTCCACTCTGGTGGGAGATTACCCCAAGAAAATGTAGGGCTATTGGTTGCTGGGGTTGTGCTTGAAGAATTTGTTGGTAGATGGATTTAGCATTATCTAACTGTCCTGCCTGATGATGCTTTATAGCTAATTCCAGGGCCTCTTGTAGTGTCATGCTTTGTTGGTTCTCAACCATCGCTCACAAATCCTAGACGACCTAATCGAAGATTAATCCTGCGACCATCCTATTTTTATGGGTAGGTCCTTTTTATGTACCTTCCAGGTCCAGGATTTATTTAAGCAGACTCTTAGAATGGCGTCTATATATTGATGGCAACTTAGGAACTGGGTGTATCGGGTTAGCTTCACTTTTATGCTAACCAAAAAATTTACGAGGGGGAATTATGGCACAATTTGGTGACGACCCGGTTTCTGCAATCACGGAGGAAGAAGCCGCCGGGCAGATAGCAGAAATCTTTGCCGACATTCGAGANACCATGGGTATTCCCTTGCTGACATCTATTTGGCGCACACTTGTGTCTGTTGATGGAGGCCTAGAGGCAGTGTGGGCTGCCGCTAAACCCCTCTATCTAAGCGGTTTTCCCCAACTTGCTCTCGCTTCGATAGCAACGAGTGATGATTTGCCAGTTCCTAAGCCACTTTTAGCGGGCCAATTAGAGTCTGCAGGGCTAACGTCGGGAGATATTACCAGCGTGCGGGCTATCGTTTCGGCGTATAATAGGTCTAATGGTATGAATATGTTAGCGCTTAGTTGTTTGCTCGCTAAGCCACATGGCGACCCGCTGNCAAAACCCAAGATAGAGAANGTTATTCATTGGCCTCCTATACCTCGANTGTTGCCTCAGAACGAGATCGAACCCGATGTGTGGAGGCTACTTTTGGAAATAAACAAATTTGGCGCCGTAGAGGATGGGGCGCTGGCTACTTTATGGCGCCACCTGGCCCGATGGCCAGGTTTTCTGTCTATTGTGCATGACGTTTTTGTGCCATTGCAGCGATCCGGCGAGCTTAGTAAGTCCGTGCAGCGGGTACATGAAGTATCCGGTGAGTTGGCAGCAAGAATGGCTTATTTAAAGACGGAAACGGTTGCTCTGCCGGTTGGCGCCCATGAAATGGTTGAAAGCTATGTGGCTATTCCTGGTGCTGTGACCCGCATGGTAACCTTGGGACATGCAGTCGCGAACTGGCTGGATTCAGTTGTTGAATAGGTTCCATTTTTAAATCGGCTTTCACAATTGGTCGCTAGTNGTTATACCTGCTGGCCTGGAAGACACTATGGCGGGAGGGGGAGATATGCCAGACGGGCACGTNAAAAAGTCGACTCAGCGTAATCAACAGCTAAAAAACGTGGTCTGCAGTAGTTGTGATGGTTTTTGCCCGGTTGCTGTCAAGGTTGAAGAGGGTGAGGTTGTCAAAGTAACTACTAGAGACCATCCATTGTTCAAGGATGTGCTGTGTATGAAAGGTGCCTACGCTCCGAAATCTTTTGCCCATCCGAGCCGACTTTTACATCCATTGAAGCGGGTAGGTGCCCGCGGAGACGGGAATTGGCAGAGAGTTTCCTGGGATGATGCAATGGATGGTATTGCTGAAGANTTGACAAAGGTGGTTGANNGNTATGGGCCGGAAGCCTTTGCNATGGGTCATAGCAGTGGGACAGGANTTTCCGACGGAGGCCTTGGCCGACGGTTCATGAACCATTTGGGATCCCCAAATTGGATCAGTGGAGTAGCGTACTGCATGGGAAATACGGCTGCTGTTAGTAGGATGGTTTACGGCTGGNATCCTAGGGCTGATATTTTGAGTTCCAATTGTATAGTTTTGTTTGGTCATGATCCGAGNCGGCATAGTTGGACGCTGGAGTATAAATCCATCCGGATGAGGCAAGCCAAGGGTGCGAAGTTGATCGTTTTGGATCCTCGAAAAAGTGAAAATGCGGAGGCTGCCGACGTTTGGTTGCCGCTCCGCGCCGGAACTGATGCAGCTATGACATTAGGNTGGCTGAACGTAATTATAGAAGAGGAGCTGTACGATAAAGACTTTGTGCGGGATTGGACTGTGGGCTTCAACGAATTTGTTGAGCGTGTGCGACAATATCCGTTGAGCCGTGTTTCTGAGATAACAGGTGTTGAGGAAGAGCTGATAAGGGAGGCAGCGCGCATGTATGCGGCGAGCAAACCTGCTTGCATTCCGTGGTCTCCCATTACAGATCAGCAAACCTCCAGCACTTCAGCTATTCGTCTGCAGTGTATTCTGCGTGCTATCACTGGCAATCTGGATGTTAAGGGTGGGGATATATTCTCAGGTTTTAGTTCCGCTGTACGTTCTGAGTCAGAATTGGAGATGCACGGCCTGCTAGCAAATGAACAAAAGGCCAAGCAATTGGGAAGCCAAGAATTTCCTGTTTTTACCTATAGAGGGATGGAAGAGCTTGGGGATGCAACGGAAAAGGTATGGGGTACCCGCTGGGCTAATTTGGTTTCAGGTTGCTATATGGCTAATCCGATGGTGGTTTTTAAGGCAATGGAGACGGGGGATCCATATCCCGTCAAAGCCTTCTTTGCTATGGCAAATAACGCGCTAATGGCTTACGCCAATACAGGGCGGATATANAGGGGTTTGATGAACCAAGATTTAATTGTTTCTTTCGAGCACGCGATGACCCCAACCGCTGCTATTTCTGATTATGTCCTGCCCGGCGACTCTTGGTTGGAGCGTCCAAGTATGCAGGCTGGTATTAGCGCAAAGGCCATGGAGCCGAGAGGGGAATGCAAAAATGTAGTAACATTTTGGCATATGTTGGCTGCTCGGATGGGATTTGGAGAGTTTTTTCCTTGGGAGAACCAAGAGCAATTGCTAGATTATAGACTGGAACCGGCTGGGTTATCGTGGGNCCAAGTCATGGCAAATGGGCGTTTGCCTCGAGGCAAGCCTGAAGAAGATCCGTACCGTAAGTATCGTACAACTGGCTTTGCAACACCCTCGGGTAAAGTAGAGCTATATTCCTCCGTTTTGGAAAATTTAGGCTTTGATCCACTTCCTTATTACAGAGAGGCGGCAAAACCANATTCCCAATATCCTTTGACGATGTTCATTGGGCTTCCAGATGACGAGTTTTATCGGACTGGCCATCGTCATATGCCAGAGTTTAGGAAAAGAGTCCCAGACCAGACTTTTTTTATGTCACCCGGAGATGCAGCAGCACTTGAAATTGTGGATGGNAATTGGGCCCGAATTGAAACCAAGGTAGGNGTTGTTTCGGGAAGAGTATTTGTTAGATCAAGCATGCCAAGGGGTTTGGTGCGAGTGCCACATGGTTGGTGGAAACCTGAGTCAGCTGGTGGGTTGGATAATATGTCTGGCATGTGGGATTTTTGCGATGCTCTGGTGACTACGGATGATGATCCTGAGCTCATAGACCTTGAACAGGGTATNCCTCATATGAAGGGTGTTCCATGTAAGGTCTATGGGTTATCCAAAGAGGAAGTGAAAAAGCTGGAGGATAAATATGGTCCTACCAACGACCTTCCTCGTGGACCAGAGGGGAAAATTTTGCGCTCAGACGCGAAGCCTAATGACTTCATGTTCGATGATTTCACGAGCGAGGGCCTGGAATTTGAAGCAGCTGCACTTTCCCTGTACGGCCGGAATACGCTGTAGGGGTCGTAGTACGGAACGATTGTTTTCGCGGCGCTGCAATGCATCGCTTTGGTTTAATGGGGGGGTTATACTATGGGTACCCGTCGGGCCGCGATGGTGGCTGGTGATATCACATCCATATCAAGGGGTACCCGCCACCGTTTTGTCCAGCGCGGTTCTGGGACGGTGGTAGTATTCGGATCACCGTCGAGAATAAAACCTTCTAGGCCATTATCCATGACTTCGTTGCACTTACTGACATATATTGGGAACCCGCCAATATACGGCATAAATACTCGGGGGCGGCCGGGAATATTGGCTCCCACGTACCATGAGCTGCATGTTGATCGCAGNGATACTTTTGAAACGTCGGTAACGTGTTCTACCCAATTGTCTTCATGCTCATTGGTGGGTTCTATGGTCGTTACATTTGTATCTCTCATGTGTGCAATACAATCAACAATCCAATCCACATGTTGTTCGATGGCTTGGATCATACTTGCCAGGACTGAGGGGCTGCCGGGACCAGTAATCATAAATAAATTCGGGAAACCAGCGGAAGCTAAACCAAGGTATGCTCGGGGGCCTGCTTCCCACTTTTTTAAAAGGCTCAAGCCATTGCGGCCAGTAATGGATATCTTATCAAAGGACCCTGTCATTGCTGCAAAACCAGTGGCACAGATAATAGCATCGAAGCAGTATTCCTGGCCACCAGCGACCAAGCCATTTGGAGTGAACCGTTCAATCGGAGATTCGGATATGTCGACCAGATCTACNTGTTCTTGATTATAAACCTCGTAATAACCAGTATCCACACATAGTCTTTTGCAGCCAAGCACGTTATCAGGAGATAAAAGATCAGCTGTCTTTGGATCTTCTACGATATCACGAATTTTTGTGCGGACAAATTCTGCGATGGAATCGTTAGCCTCCTGTTCAAACAGCAGGTCCCCGTAGGCTCCAAGAAAAGGAAGTCCTCCTTTCTGCCATCGATCCTCAAATTGTTTTTGTCTCTCTTCAGGAGTTGCTTCTAAAGCGGAATCGGTATTGAACGGAAAATAAAACCCTGCTGGACGGCCTCGTGCTTTCGCCCGTAATTCCGGGTAAGTGGCCTTCACACGCTCTTCATATTTGGGGTCTAGTTTTTCATTCCAAGCGGGTATGGAATAATTGGGGGTTCGTTGGAATACAGTTAACGATTGGGCCTGTTTTGCAATGATGGGGATGGATTGAATGGCAGAGGATCCGGTCCCAATGATACCAACCCGTCGACCTTCTAATTTTGCGCCGTCATGGGGCCATTCGCCGGTGTGGTATATAGGTCCTTCAAATTTATCTATATCCTTAAAACTTGGCATGTTGGCAGCTGAGAGACAGCCTACTGCCATAATGCAGAATTGGGCTTGAACTTTATGCCCGCGGTCAGTCTCAACCAGCCATTTTTTNGTTGTTTCGTTGAAAGTAGTCGCAGTCACTTTGGTATCGAATTGGATATCGCGCCTAAGGTCAAATCGATCAGCCACGTGGTTGGCATAGGCAAGAATTTCTGGCTGAGGCGAATACTTTTCCGACCAACTCCATTCTTGGTCTAGCTCCTCGGAGAAAGAATAAGAGTATTGCATGCTCTCTACGTCACATCGGGCCCCGGGATAGCGGTTCCAATACCAGGTTCCACCCACTCCGCCTCCAACTTCAAATACACAGCTAGAAAGGCCCAGTTTGCGAAGGCAGTGAAGCATATACATCCCGGCAAAACCCGCGCCAACGATAACTGCATCGAACATTTGGTTTATCTCGGGTCGAGGCGTATCGATCTGCACGGTGCCTTCTTGANGCATTCTTTGTTTCATCCTCTCTATTCTTGTGGCCACAAACATAGTGGCGATTTTCAAAAACCTTTTAGGTATTTTGTCTATTACGGAATGGATGTTCAAGTTCTCAAGAGNAGTTTTTCCGTTCATATGGAAGTTAGTTTGGCGTTAATATGTAACTGCATTATCGGAATATAATCGGGGAGATGCTCATGAATAATATATCCACTCTGTTGGAAGGGCTCACTTTTCCCGAGGGGCCACGCTGGAGATCGGGGTATTTATGGTTTTCGGATTTTTATTCCAATGAGGTTATACAAGTTGATAGTGCTGGAAANCAAAGAACAGTTGTAGTGGTTCCGGAGCAACCTTCAGGTCTTGGTTGGACAAAAGATGGTCAACTCTTGGTGGTTTCAATGAGGGATCAGCGTGTTTTGAAATTAGATCATGAGTTGTTGGTGGAACATGCGAATTTG
Organism: Rhodospirillaceae bacterium; assembly: GCA_002728255.1. Classification (NCBI taxonomy): domain Bacteria; kingdom Pseudomonadati; phylum Pseudomonadota; class Alphaproteobacteria; order Rhodospirillales; family Rhodospirillaceae; species Rhodospirillaceae bacterium. The sequence goes on from PBWV01000012.1 coordinate 50,993, forward strand.
TCAGATGTTTCAACCTATTGGTGTAACGATATGGTTGTGGACCAGCATGGGGGGGCATATGTAGGGAACTTTGGATTTAATAGGCGTGCTGGGGAACAAGCTTGTCCAACCACTCTTGTCAGAATTTTGCCGGATGGAACTCCTAGTATAGCTGCAGATGATCTCTGGTTTCCTAATGGAATGGTAATCACTCCAGAGGGCGACATGCTAGTAGTGGCAGAAACATTTGCACACCGGTTGACGGCATTTGATATAGCGGTCGATGGATCCTTGTCTAATCGTAGAACCTTTTTCGAGGATTCTGATATGTATCCAGATGGCATTTGTCTGGATATGGAAGGTGCAATTTGGGTAGCAGATCCACACAATAACGAGGTTGTTCGCGTATTAGAAGGGGGAGCTATACAGGATAGAATTTCACTAGGTGATCGCGGAGCTTATGCTTGTGCGCTGGGTGGCCCAGATGGCCGGACCCTATATATTTGTACAAACAAGGGATCTGGGCCAGAGAACGCCGCTAATCGTGCGGGTAAAATTGAGTTCACCAAGGTTGCAGTGCCTGGAGTAGGTTCGCCCTAAAAGCGCAATTCTAGGAATTTAATAATTGGAGAACACTAATCGTCGAAATAGACAATAACGACCGCGTTGGCGATCACTATTGCGTCATCCGCGGCTTCATTAGGCACCTCTATGCCGCCGACTTCNGCTTCGACGGTCACGGTTCCATAAGGTAGTTCGTCAGCGATTTCCGAGGAATTTATCAAAGTTGGTTTGGGTACCCCGATTTTGACCGTTATGTGCATGTCGCTTGCTGATTTTTCGAGGGTTTGGAAAAAATTGAGGCTGGAATGCCGAATGGCATCNGAGACAGCTCGTTTTGCTGCAAGATTATAATCTTGACCATGGACGTCTACACCCATTCCCATTTCCGTTACGTATCGCTTCAAAGCCATTCTTGAGCTTCCTACCCGGTTCAATCAAATGTTCTTGATGATATCTAAACGATNGGGATAACGATACGGGAAAAATTACCAGGTATTAGGTTTTCGTCCATATGAGTGCGGGCTGGACCTTTTCTAGCTCAAGGGTTTTTAGTATGATTGGTTTCGAGGGAGGCACTTTGCATGCGGGATTCTGGAGCGGGGTTGGAGTATAAGCTGGCCGACTTGGAGCCTCTTAGCAGTGTCCGAAAAAGCTATCGAGTCAGCTGGTACAGATCCCCAATTGAGCACGGTAAATTACGTGAGCTCATGCGTCCAAGTGACTTAAAAGGNTGGTTTCAGGCCGGTGGTCACATGGGGATCNCGGTCATTACTGGAGGAGCAGTAATCTATTTCTTCGTCAAAGGAATGTGGCTTGCAATGTTATTGAGTCTATTCGCGCACGGAACAGTGTGTTCATTTTTCAAAGGCATAGCTGCCCACGAGCTGGGCCACGGGACAGTTTTTAAGACAAAATCGCTTAACAGGATTTTCTTGCGCCTATACAGTTTGTTGGGATGGCATAATTTTCATGAATATGCGATGAGCCACACGTATCACCATCGATATACACTCCATATCAAGGGTGATCGTGAGGTGGTATTGCCTCAATTTTCCAAGAGCACTCCACTCTATATTGTACAACTTTTCACTTTTAACTTTGTCGGTGGACTATTTGCTCCAGGCTGCATCCCGACCATAAAGGGTACCATTGAAACAGCTCTTGGCGGGTACGGGACATCTGTTTTAAGTAGGGAGTGGAGTAAAGCTCTTTACACAGCTCACCCTGAGGAAAGGCCAGCCGCTGTGCGTTGGGCTAGATGGATGCTTTTGTTTCATGGGAGTGTGTTGGTTGTCGCTGTGGCTACGCAAATATGGGTGTTGCCNCTAGTTTTAACATTTCAAAATTTCACCGCGAATTTTTTGAAGCATCTCGTCGGGTTTCCAATGCATTGTGGATTGAGGAGCAATGTGTCCGATTTTAGAAAATGTGTACGCACAATTCTGTTGGANCCGGTTTCAGAATTTTTATACTGGCGAATGAACTGGCATCTGGAACATCATATGTACGCTGGTGTACCATGCTATAATCTCAAGAAGCTTCACTTGCTGCTAAAACATGACATGCCTGAGCCTCGCACGTTATTAGGGGCATGGAAGGAAATGAAGGAAATTTGGGAGCGGCAAAAAATCGACCCGGACTATGAGTTTGACACCCCGGTACCTAGTGCTGAGGGTGAGGGAAGGCGGCAGGATAGCGAGCTGGACGCTTCGATTGGGGATCTAGCTCCAATCGCCCTCCAATCGTCCTAGGTGTTTGTAGGGTTTTCATAAGGCTAGTTTTCCAATAGATCAAAGGTGGCGAGAAGTTATCGTGCAATGACTTCGGTGGGATCGTTTTTTGGGGAGATAAAAAAATGAAAGCAGTGATAGTAAATGCGGCAGCGTCAGGAAGTCTGAAAGTTGGCAATGTTCCTGAGCCGGTGCCAAATTCCCACGAAGCGATTATAAAAGTTGGTTCATTCTCCTTGAATAGAGGCGAGTTGAGGCGGGCTCAATCATCCGAGGATGGAAAGCAAATCGGTTGGGACTTGTCAGGAACTGTGGAGGCAAGCGCTGTGGATGGAAGCGGGCCCGGNAAGGGAAGTCATGTAGTGGGATTTTCACGTCGAATGGAAGGCTNGGCAGAATATGTAGCTCTGCCGACTGCCGACTTTGCTGTGATTCCAGAAGCAGTGGATGGACCGGATGCGGCGACCCTGCCCGTGGCAGGCCTAACGGCGCTTTATGCTCTTGAAAGATGTGAACGTATTTTGGGGACTAAGGTCTTAATTACTGGTGCTACGGGTGGGGTTGGCTATTTTGCGTGCCAGCTTGCTGGTCTCATGGGGGGTAAGGTGGTTGCACAATTGCGTAGGCCTACATATGCACGCCTTATAACCGATCTTGGGGTGGACGAAGTTATTGTTTCATCGGATGGGAGCAANATCAGTGACAGCCATGAGTTCCGGTCCATAATAGATGGAGTTGGGGGGGGCATATTAGCCAACCTAATGAAGAAGCTGGAACCAGGAGGACGTGCCATTCTTTATGGGGTAAGCGATGGGAATGAGACACCTCTTGCCATTCGCGATTTGATGTTTACTGGGAATGGAAGAATTGAGGGCTTTCACCTATACCGTGAAAGCGAGATAGAGCCCGCTTGTAAGGGCCTAGAGAGGCTTTTGGAATTAATTCGGGTTGGAAAGTTGCGCACCCATATCCCAGTTCAAGAAAATTGGACGAATATTGGAGATGTGGCGGAGCAGTTGATTGCAAGAGATTTTCCTGGAAAGGCTGTCGTACATATCTAATGCGCGAAGGCCTGCGGTGGACACCGNTGAATTGCCGCTAACAAATAAAGGATAAAACTTCTATGGTAATTTCGGATATTAGGACCCATTTGCTTTCTGTTCCCTATCGCGACCCTCCTAAGATTGGGGTGGCTGATTATTCTGCACTCGAAGCTAAGATAAATTTGTTAGTGGTTGAGGTAGAGACCAAATCAGGGGTGATTGGCACAGGGCATCTCCATCCAGTAGCGGGGGGAATGAGGACTCTTGAAACTTGTATCCATGAAATGTTGAAACCCCTCCTGATTGGGGAAGAAGCTACCAGCGTTGAAGCCTTGTGGCAGAAGATGTGGAGGGCAACATACATACAAGGAAGGATGGGGATTACCGTTATGGCAATGTCTGCCTTGGANGTAGCTCTGTGGGATGCAGTGGGAAGGCATGCAGGTAAGCCATTATGGGAATTATGGGGAGGAAGTGGGGATGCTCTTCCCATCTATGGTTCCGGTTGTTTTCGCGGACTTGGTCATGATGGAATGATCGAGAAGGCGAAGCGATACGTCGATCGAGGGTTTGCAGCCATAAAAATGCAGGTTGGCCATGTGTTTACCGAGGACGAAGATGTAGCAAACGTTCGCGACATGCGCCAAGAATTGGGAAGTGGCATCGGCATTATGTTAGATGTGAACCAGGGATGGACCGCTGACGAGGCAATACGGGTGGGTTCCCGGTTAGATGAGTTCGATTTAGCATGGCTGGAAGAGCCAGTTTTAGCAGATGATTTTGAAGGCTACCATAGGGTTGCCGATGCAATTCAGACCCCTGTGGTGGGGGGTGAGAATCACTTCACACACCATGATTTTAAACCCTTTTTCGCAAGCAAAAAAATACCCATCATCCAACCAGATATTATGCGAGGTGGCTATACGGAGTTGAAGGTAATAGCAAATCAAGCACACGATGTTGGTATAAAGATGGCGCCCCATTTGTTTTATGAATTAAACTCTCATCTCAATGCTTGTATTCCGAATCCTATGTGGCTCGAGTATATGGGCTGGTTTGACCATTTGTGGGTAAATCCAGCCCTTCCTGAGAATGGCTTGTTAAAGCCTCCTACTAGACCAGGGCACGGTTTTGACTTTAAGCCAGAGCTGTTCAAAGAATTCCCGTATCAAGCCTAGTGCTACAAATAGTCTTAAGGTAAGGGCTTGGTTGATGAAGATACTGGGTGCAATTGTACGGATTGGCGCATCTGGAATTCCCTGGTACGTAGCGGGAATGATCCTGTTTGCTGGGATGGATGTAATTTCTAAAACACTAGTTCAGACTTTGCCCTTGGCTGGAATTTTGTGGGTAAGATATATTTTTTATGCTGGGTTTGGCCTCATACTGGTTCTTAAACTTTCCGGTCTAAAGGGATTAAAAAGTAAGACCCCGTTTGTGCAATGCGGAAGGGGCCTAGCTATGTTGTTCGATGTCGCATTGTTTGTTCTATCGTTCCGATTTCTGCAACTTGCGGAGGCCCATTCAATTGCGGCAATAGCACCGTTGATGGTGACTGCATTGGCGGTTCCCATGTTGGGTGAACGTGTTGGTCCACGCCGATGGTCTGCAGTATTGTTGGGTTTTGGTGGGGTTCTTATCATTCTTAGGCCGGGTTCTGATATTTTTCAGCCCGCTGCTATTCTTCCTCTCATAGGAACCTTGAGTTTTTCACTTTATCTTATTTTGACAAAAATTGTTTCTCGCCACGATGGCTTGGGCACAACCGTATTCTACCCAGGCGTGATTGGTTTGGTGATCCTNAGCCTAATCGCTCCATTCCAGTGGCAGAGCCCGACGTTAGAGGAATGGTCTCTTTTGGTTTTAGCGAGTCTTTTGGCTGTGGGCGCCCATATCTGCGTCATTCGAGGATTGTCCCTCTCTGATGCCAGTCTCCTTCAACCGTTCAACTACATATTACTACTTACGGCGATCATTCTCGGGTTTTTGGTATTTGATCATTTCCCAGATGCTGTAACTCTGTTAGGTGCGGGTGTGGTTGTTATTAGCGGGCTTTATGTTTGGCGGCGAGAGNGATCAACAGCCAAGGGGTCGGAAAAATAAGAACTGAACGAGCAAAAAATCGGGATTTGGTGCCCTTGGAGTGTTTCGGCAAAGAGTGCTATTAATGGAGATTCGAGCCGGGTTAGAGAAATAGGGTTGCGCCGCATTAATATCTGGCAGGCCTCAAAAAATCACGTTCGATGGCTGTTAAGGCGCTGTGGCATTTTTTAGTTTTTAATAGGAATACTAATCATGAAAACTCGTATTACAGAACTCTTTGGAATCGAACATCCCATTATTCAGGGGGGCATGCATTATGTGGGCTTTGCCGAATTAGCAGCNGCTGTGTCCAATGCTGGAGGGTTAGGGATAATTACGGGTCTAACCCAAAAAACACCACAAGACTTAGCCNGTGAAATTAAGCGNTGCCACGAGATGACCGATAAGCCTTTTGGGGTAAATCTNACTTTCCTTCCGGTTATGACTGCTCCCGATTATCCGGGCTATATCAGTGCCATTATAGATGGCGGCATAAAGGTTGTAGAAACTGCTGGTCGTAATCCGCAAGATCATCTGCCGCGACTGAAGGATGCGGGGATCAAAATTATTCACAAGTGCACCTCTGTCCGGCATTCTCTTAAGGCGGAAGCCATTGGATGTGACGCAGTTTCCGTAGACGGATTTGAATGTGGCGGACATCCGGGGGAAGATGACATTCCTAATATGATTTTGCTCCCTCGCGCGGCGGAAGAGTTGAAGATTCCATTTGTAGCCTCTGGTGGGATGGCAGATGCGCGGAGTTTGGTGGCCTCANTAGCTATGGGTGCGGATGGCATGAACATGGGGACCCGGTTTATGGTGACAAAGGAGGCCCCGATTCATGAGAANGTTAAAAGGGCCATCCTTGAAGCGTCAGAATTAGATACTAAGCTGGTAATGAGGCCATTGAGGAATACGGAGCGTGTTCTTCAGAATGCTGCGACAGANAGATTGCTGGAGAAAGAGGAGCGCTTGGGGAAAGATCTTAAAATTGATGATATTATGGAAGAGGTTGCTGGTGTTTATCCNAAAATCATGATTGACGGCGATATGGATGCGGGTGTTTGGTCGTGTGGAATGGTGGCTGGCTTGATCCATGACATACCAACTTGTCAGGATCTTATCGAGACCATCATGTCTGAAGCAGAGTCCTTGATCCGGAAACGGCTGGAAGGGATGGTAGCCGCCTAAGTATCTGNAAAATTGGCGACCAGCTCTGGGAAAGGGCTGGTCCTCCAGTTTTGGCATANCTTCTTGCCCTACCCCANTTTTGTGTGCTCACACTGCAGCTGAGCTAGTTGTTGATCCGCCTAACTGTCAACTACAGGGGATATATTAGGACCCTTCGCATTGTAATAATCGTTTTTATTCGAACCGGAGGGAATAAAGTCGGCCGCCAGATCATCTCGCCCTGTTGGTACGAGTTCGGACTCGTTTTCTCCGGCAACTCTTGTGTGCCGTAAGACGCGAACTTCATTGTAATCATACGGCATTGCTCTGTGGAGAATACAGCGGTTATCCCACATCAAGACATCACCTGCTTGCCATTTATGGCTGTATGTTCGGGGTGCTTGACAAGCAAAAGTTAATAATTCGTCCAATAGCTTTTGGCTTTCCTCTCTTTCCATGCCCTCAATTTTGTAGGCGTGCCGCCCAATGAAAAGAGATTTGCGTCCGGTTACCGGATGCACCTTCACTAGGGGCCGACGGGGTGCTCCTTTATTGTGGTATCCGTAGGCGGCACCTGTCTCGATCTTATAACCCACCTTCGCCTGAGATTGGTATAGGGAGTGGTATGCTTCAAGATCGCTTATTTTATCTTTTATTTCCTGACTTAGTTCATCATAAGCTGCCCTCATGTCAGCAACTTCTGTCTCACCGCCCTCAGGAGGCACGATCTGAGCGGACAAAATGGAGGCCTTGGCTGCCAAAGGCATATAGGAGCTGTCCGTATGCCAACCTTCATTGCCACGTAGTGTTTTATATCGAAAGTCGTCCGATTTCAGCACCGAGCCGTCCTCTGTTTTGTTGCTGATTGCGACAGCAGTCGGTTTTCCTTCCGGATTAAGTGTTTCCAGATTACCAAAACGTTTAGCAAAGTCCACCTGGGCATCAGCTTCAATGTGTTGGCCTGGAAAAACCAGCGCGCCATACTCATGAAAGGCATCCTCTACCGCTTTCCAAGTGGCTTCATCCATATTACTTAGATCTAGGTCAGTTATTCGGGCGCCCAGCGTCGCGTCGAGAGGGGTTATAGTTGCTTGCATGTTNTGCTCCTACTCCGGTGTAGTTTGGTAATTTGATGTTTTTGATTCTAAGTGTTTAGGCCGCATTTCCCCTATATTTTGGGTGTTTTTATGAACGAAGCCTTTAGTGGGGTCGCCAGTTCGGCCATAGGCATTCCATATCTTGAAGCCGAGTCGTGAGAGTAATTCTGGTGACGCCTGTTCGACTATGGCCGGGTCGACACCCAAGGTATAATTTTCCTGCGCTCGAAACTGGGGCGCACAATAGGTGGCTAGTAAACCTAACCGGTTTCCATTTGATTTATTGGCGCCTGTTCCGTGCCATAGTCGGCCTTCAAAAACTATTGCTGAACCTGCTTTGGCCTCAGCCGCTATAGACACCGTAGTATGTGGAACATCCGGTGTTGGTTGTAACCCTGTGAGGTGGCTTTTGGGAACTATGCGAGTGGCGCCATTGATTTCAGTAAAGTCGGTGAGACAATACATAACATTGCAAGCGCAAGGAGGGTTGATGGCTTCATCGGGATCCCCGTTGGAAACGCCATAGTATTCACCTCTTTGGATATTGCCTGCTGCAATGTGGGGGTCCTTCCGTGGTGACGGACGGGGCATCCACCACTGGTCTGTATGGAGCCCCATTTCCACACCGCCTGGTTTTGCAATATTTGCAGAAAGAGTAGAGAGAAGAAAATCCTCCCCCAACAAAAATTCAATTAGTGGCGTCATAAAACTATGTGTCACTAGGTCCCGGAAGACTTCCCCTTTGTTCACGAGCATCCATACGCGCTGGTTAATCCCTCCCGATCCAACTGAGAAGGCGTTTTCTGGGATTTCCGCATATTTCATGCCGGGATTTGTAATATCCGTCTTCATACGATCGATTTGTTTGGGGCCTTGATCCTCAAATGCGACCCCTGACTCAATCTCAGCCTCGGCTTGCTCAACCAACCGATTGTGGACCGATTCCAGAGTTCGTTCATCCAATGCATCCGCAACGATGCAATATCCGAACTCTTTCAAATCCGAAACAGCCTGTTTTTGATCTTTCGTGGGCTTTGGAGTTTTGTCCCCTGGTCGCCATCCTGGTACAACTTCTCCCATTCTCTCCATTCCTGATTGTTACTTTTATCGGATTCTTAAAGCGTGGGTCGATATTCACCTTCGTTAGGTTGTTTTTCCGCGTCCTTGTACACAATCTTTCTAACAGTGTCGCTTGCACGTTTGTGAAAAGCCACAGTTTCTGGGTCGAAATCTTGTGTGGGGATGGGTGCGTGGACAAAATTGTTAAAAAGGTCCTTNCCTCGGACTAAAGCTGCACTATCCCATTCTGCTTGGAGTTGTTTGGTATGGGTAGGCATATAGTGAAGAGATAGCCCAATTCGACGATCATCGGTAGTGTTTGGGCCTGACCCATGAGCGCACTTAACATTGTGAAGAGAAACTTGTCCTGGGCTAAGCGGCATGGGGATGGTTGGTTGGTCTCCTACCACGATGTCTATTTCTTGGCCGCGCGTTAGCATGTTGTCCTCGTGATACGTTTCCCGGTGTCCAAGTTGTTGTTTGTGGCTTCCAGGGATTACACTCATGCAGCCACTTTCAGCGCTGGCCGGGGAGAGAGCAAACCAGACGCTAACCAGCTCGTCGTTATCCAATCCCCAGTATTGGAGGTCCTGATGCCATCCGACGTAGCTGGGACTATTTGCTTCTTTAATCCAAAATACCGTGTTCCAGCAAAGAATATTTTCGCCAATTAGATCTTCCACAGCATCCAATAACCTTGGATTACGCATAAGATCGTCAACCCACTTAAAAAGGAGGTGGTTTTTGGTTCGTTGGAAACCTTCTATGGGATGGCCTTGGCTTTTTTCAAAGGTTTCTAATTCACATCGAAGTGCGGCCGTATCCCTCTCGGACATCACCTGTAAGGGAGAAAAGAACCCTTCTTGTTGATACTGCGCAATGGCTTCATTGGCCAAAACTTTGGGCATTCTGTGCGTCTCCCTCTTCTTACTGGCCATTAAAATACTCCCGAAATGATCATTTGAGAAGACCTTCTAACGGTTATTCTCCGCAACTTATTTCATNTTTCGGGCNAATGCAGCCAGGGGATTAGCTTTTTAGCGNTGGCCAGGGCGAGCTCTAAAGTTTCAAATGTGGAGCTAAGAGACTTGTCCAACTGTTGCCAACCGCTAGCATCCTCGAAATCTCTTCTATATTCTGCAAAGCCAAAAGTGCCATCGGAGTGCATAAAAANGTCTACGCACCGGAGNCCATCTGCTGAGTTTATGCTTTGTAGGACTACTGGTTTGGACGAGGTTTTCACGTTACCTATTGCTCAAATTGGAAACGGGACACGGTTCGCACTCCATGTTCCGTGCGCAGACGATGGTGTAAAGGAGGGTAAGCCCGCTGAGAACAGTCCATGCGTTCGCAGACCCGACAGCTGACGCCTACCGGTACGCCCGGTTTTTTCCCTTTTAGGTCGAGCCCATCTGAATAAATGATATTTTTTGCNTCTTTCATCTCACATCCTAGCGCAATGGCAAATTGTGCCGTGCCGCCATACTGCCAACTACCAATGGGGTCTAAAGTTCTGGCAAAAGTGAAGAATGTAGTGTCGTCGGGCATGGTGGATATTTGGGTTAAAATACGGCCCGGTGAGGCAAAGGCATCGTGTAAGACCCAGCGGGGACATGTTCCCCCAAACCGTGCAAATTTAAACTTTCCTGCACTGTCTCCTTGCCAGGACGGAATAAGGCGTTTGGAAACATTCCCTGCCTTATCCACGCGCAGAAAAAAGAATGGAATGCCTCTCTGGTTGGGACGTTGAAGGGTTGTAAGGCGGTGGCAAACCTGTTCTAGGCTTGCCATAAATCGTTGTTGCAGCAGTTCAATGTCGTGTTTTAGTTCTTGGGCGGCGCTTCGAAATTCTAAATACGGCATCATGAGGGCACCCGCAAAGTAGTTGGCTAGGCTGCTTTTTAAAATTCCAGGCCCATCGGCAGTTTTCAATTCGGCTTTTTCTACGGTTCGGTCTAGGAGCTCTCCTTGCTCGATAAAGGCTGTTTGGACCCCCAATTGGAAAGTGCGCCCAGAGACAGGAAGCATTTCAGAGAGTAATAGCCTTTGCTGGTGGTTTTTGAACTGGCGCAGAGTGTTTTGTAATACTGTTGCCGGCATTACTTTAGTTTCTACGGAGTGACGTGACCTTAGATTTTCTACCAAGGCAAAGGCAAGATTGTATGGGGTGACATTGAGTTCGTTGCGCAGAGATTCTGCGGCGCTTTCAATGGCTTCAAAATAATTTGATTGTCGCTCTTGGTACTCCCGAACCTCCTCGATTGCATCGGTGGCATTCCGTGTTGCACTAGTTTTCTCTCGCTGAGCAGGCTGATGGCCAAGCGCCTCGGCGTCGTCCCGGATGCTACTGTATGCCCTGTAAAGAGCGCGGACTGCGCCCGCAGCGGATGGGCTCACTGCTATCAGGTCTTTAAGCTCTCGCTCGGGAATTTGTTGATCCTGGAAAATAGGATCTCCAAAGACTTCTATCAGATCTGCCACTAAATTAGCGTCTTCATCGTCGGCAAGATTTCGAAGGTCGACGTCGAAGGTTTGGCTGAGCCTGAGCAGGAGTGGGACTGTTACAGGTCGCTGATTATGCTCAATCAAATTCAGATAGCTGGGCGAAATATCAAGTTGGTCGGCCATCTCACTTTGGTTAACGCCTTGCTCCATCCGAAATCGGCGCAATTTATGCCCTATGAAGGCCTTCTTTTCCATTCCAAATCTTTCTACAATTCAAGTCAGAAATATGACGATAATTTACAAGATTTACAACCAGTAAATTTATTTTAGATAATAATTTACACAATTACTCTTTTTTATACAATGAGTTATAGACTTTTTTATTACTATATAATATTTACACAGGGTGCTTGCGAAGCTGCCTGCCTGGGGTTACCTCCCTCAACTCCAGGCAGGCATACTTCGCCAGCGCACGAGATGCCATACTCACAAAAATCCAGCATAGCACTGGGGATTGGCGAGAAGCGTCTTGAGGGGGGGTGCATCAGAACTAATTTTGTAACCCTTTAGAAGGAACCTATGTAATGAAAAATACTTTAGTTGCGGCAGCGGCTGCTTTGGCTTTAAGCCTGCCTTTGGCGACAGCTGCATTAGCTGACGGAAAGGTTAACATTGGTAATGGTGGATATGATGTGGCACCATACATTGATGTTGCTCAGATTATTGGCAACTGCAAACTAGCGAACACCGGTGCGATGGTCCAAATTGTTCCTGCCAACGGCGGATACGATTTACCATCTGACACTTGCTCTGTCACCGTAGATGGAAGAGTGGCAACACAAAGCCTGTACAGTCCTATTGTGATTGAATATGCGACTGTCGAGATTGGTGGGGAGCAGGGCTAGCACCCCTTTCCAACATAATTCTGTGGCGATTTCAAATCGATAGAATTAGTGGTAGGTAAAAGGTTGAGTGAGCTTGGATTTGCTGTAACGCAATTGCCAAGCTCCAACCTTTTCGAGGCTGTTAGATACCCCAAAAATTGAGTTGCTTGCCCAATTCCAGGCATGTTTACTAGTTTTTGCAACAAAACAAAATGGGGGACCCTATGGAAACTGGTACGTTTAAGGGATATGAAACTTCTCTGTCTCATCCTGGCATACTTTGGATTCGTTTCAACCGGCCTGAGCGTAAAAATGGCATGACTTCGGTCATGAAACGCGAGTTGATTGAGACTTTGACACAAGCACAAATGGCGGATGAAGTTCGGGTCATAATTTTTATTGGTTCTGGGGATTCATTTTGTGCCGGGGATGACCTCAAAGGTTATACTACTGCTATGCGGGAAGACGACGACGGTCTAACCCCACTTATCCCTCCTGGACATGATAATGGTATTGGAACTTACGCTGGTCTCAGAACTATATCCCAAGCTCTAAATACCCGGGTGCGGGAATTAGACAAGATAACTATTGCGGCGCTCAATGGGGTAGCGATTCAAACTGGATTTTCTCTAGCCTTATCGTGCGATTTTCGTATTGCCTCAGAGCAAGCAAGCATGGGTAGTGGTACTTTGCGCTTTGCCTTGCTTCCAGACGAGGGTGGTCACTACCTGTTGGTTCAGCATATTGGGCTCGCAAAAACTATAGACTTTGTAATGCGAAAAAAGATTGTTTCTGCGGAGCAGGCGAAAGAGTTGGGTTTGGTGCACGAGGTGGTTGGTGCGGAGAACTTAGAGATGGAAGTAATTAAGTTAGCGGAGCAGATGGCGGAGGGACCACAGGTGGCCATGAGGCTTTTAAAGAGAACGGTTTATAATGCTGCCGAAATGAATTGGTTGCAGTCTTTGGACGATATTGCCGGCAAAACGGCAGTAAATGACCACCACCCAGATGCGGAGGAAGGGGTGATATCTTTCAAGGAAAAGCGGGCGCCAAAATTTAATAGGTGGCTATCAGAGTGAGTAGGAGTGGTCTAGGAGTTGGGTAAGTTTAGGCGATTAATCATTCTCTCTGCTGGTGGCTACCCAACGCTGTGGCAAGGAGTTTTTTTCTGTGAAAGGTCGGACAAGACCTTACCAATTTATTGGTTAAATAGTTCACACTTCGACATATAAGATGATCTAAGCAAGGTCGTTTCACGTAAATTGAGCTGGTCAAAATTGTGATGAGAGGCACGAGCCTTATCCCCCGCGGATCGGTCTTGAACTTCAGCAGCATTGGAGTATTTGATATGAAAACCACCGTTAGTATTTTTGCAGCAACCATGCTGTCCGTGTTGTCATTTGCAATGATTGCCGCAGCGGAACCAAATATGGGGTTATATAAGGCCTGGGGTATGAACCCTTCCTTACATCATGCCTCGCCGCTGACCTACAAGGTGGCACCAGAATGTGAACCGGTGCCATCGGTCAACAATGTGGGGTTGGGTAGACATACCACCAATTTGGGAAAGGCCACTGCGGTTGCAGAGTGGTGTGCTATTCCTATACTTGGAGGACTTAGAAGTTATGGGTCCTACGCTCCTGTACTATTTGAATTTGCGGGAGAGGCTCCCAACAGTGTGGGTGGTTAAGGACGAAAATATAGAACCCGTTTAGCACCCGCCACCTTTGGTCCAAACAACATGGGTGGTTGGGAGGTGGCCATACTTAGGTTCATCCGTTAGAATACTCGCGGGTTTCGTGTCTTATTTGTGGAGGGAGTATGACGACGAAGCAATTTTGTGGCCTAATCTTGGTATCGCTGTGGTTGAGCGCTTCTAGTGCTTACGCCGAACATGAGCACCACAATGGCGCTGAAACACCATCGTCTGATGCTGTTGCTGATAGCGCACATAATCACGAGGCACTCCACCAGCGGGTTACGGTATTGGCGGCAGGACCTGATGCTCCAACCTTGGATTTGGTGGTTACAAAAGATGTTGATCACGGGTGGAACGTCAATTTGGTTACAACAAATTTTCAGTTTGCCCCTGAAAAGGTAGGGGGGCAGGCGGTTCCGGGAGAGGGACACGCGCATTTGTATGTGGACGGCGAACAAGTAGCCCGTGTTTATGGACCGTGGTTTCACATAAGCAAGTTGCCCCATGGATTAGTGGATATTACCGTTACGTTGAACGCCAACGACCATAGCCAACTTGCTGTTGGAGAAGAAATTTTGTCAGTGACCAAACAAGTCCAGTGTCACTGAACTAACTTGCACGATTTGCGCCTCGCAAGGCGTTTCATTCTATTCTAATGGTGATGGTGGTCGCTTTCGGTGTCTGACTGCGAAGGGTCACGTCGCACTGTTAGTAAGGCGCTGACCTCCCCATGATATTTAAAATGCAGCACAATCGTGTGGGTGTCTCCCGCCTTTAGGGGATGTTGAAGATCCATGAACATTAGGTGAAGCCCACCGGGAGTTAAATTTACGCTTTGCCCGGCAGGAATTTTTAGTCCGGATTGAAGAGGACGCATTTTGGCTACGTCGCCATCCATTTTTATTTCGTGAATCTCTGTGTGCCCAGCAAAGGGTGCGCTCACCCGTACTAGCAGATCCTCTTGCTCGCCCATATTCATAATCGTTAGATATCCTGCCCCAACCGGTGCCGCTGGCGCAGTTGCCCTAGCTCTAAGATCTTGTATCACTAGGGAGCCCACCTTTGTCTCTGCAGAGTAAGCCTGCCAAGACGGAGTGCTTGCTAGCACAATGAGGGCCAAGAAAAGAATGTTAGTTAATTTCATTTTCGCTACCGTTTTTTATGTTTAGGGTGTGTCGGGATTGTATACACTTATAGGTCGGTGGGTTTTGTATACTGGATTTTGGTCCTCCCAGAAAACCCCTGACGCAGCGCCACCATCAACAACTATTGATTGCCCTGTTAGAAAGGTGGACCGCTCACTTGCTAAGAAGACACACATCTCCGCAATATCTTTAGGCCGACCAACTCGCGGGATAGGTTGCGGGATAGGCTGGCGTTCAAGACGTTCCTCTATGACTGAATCGGGCTTGCCGACAGTGTTCACGTTTAGGGGCGTGGCGATATAGCCAGGGCAAATCGCATTTACTCGGATTGATTCTGCGGCAACAGACATGGCCGTTACTTTGGAGAGGTGCACAACTGCCGCTTTGGCTGCTGAGTAGACCAAGGGCCCGCGTCCAGCGGTGATGGCAGAGATGCTGCCCGTATTGATTATGCTGCCACTTCGTTGCTTTCTCATTATGGGGATAGCATGCTTCATTCCAAGGAATACTCCTTTTACCAAGACATCAAAGGTCATATCGAATTCTGCGACTGGGATATCTTCCAGAGGTCCTAATGCGCCGCCAAAGCCAGCATTGTTGAACATGCAGTCCAGCCGCCCCCATTGGGAAATTGCTAGTCCGATGGCACGTTCGATTTGATCTTCATTTCTTACTTCCGCGTGAGAGAATATTGCGTTTGGGCCGAGTTTGCTTGCGAGGGTCTTGCCTCGGTCGGCTTGCATGTCGGCAATGACGACTTTAGCACCTTCTTGGACGAATAGCTCGGCTGTTGCTGATCCTATGCCACTGGCTCCACCCGTTATAACAGCAACTTTGTTTGCCAGTTGGCCCATATTTGATGCTCCTGCCAGTTGTCTATTAAAGCCACACAACCATTAATATCAGGCTTAGGCAGTAAGGCCGCCATCAACCATATTGACCGAACCCGTTATATAACTTGATTCATCGCTGGCAAGAAAGAGCATAAGATTCGCGATTTCGTCTGGCTCGGCATACCTGCCAAGAGGCAGGCGCCCTGACATTTTTTTACGAAATTGCTCGGGGTTTTCGGGAGAAAACCCCTTTTCAAGGGAGCGCATCATCCGTGTTTCGACAGGAGAGGGGTTTACAGTGTTGACCCGAATGCCGTCGGGTGCGCCCTCTTGAGCAGCGCTACGCATTAGTCCTATGACACCATGTTTACTGGCTACGTAAGGAGCCAGACCTGCTCTGCCTCGTACCCCAGCGATGGATGAAGTAAGCACTATACTTCCGCCTCCGCCAGCTGCCATTTGTGGCATAATGTATTTCAGCCCTAGCCAGGCACCCTTGAGATTGACGGCCAGCACCTTGTCAAAAACTTCCTCGGGGCAGTCTGCAATCGGATGCACCTCACCCTCTATTCCTGCGTTTAACAAAGCGATATCAATGCCGCCTAAAAAATCTTTTGCGAGTGTGACGTATTTTTGTGTGGAGGGTTCATCTGCAACATTTGCTACAGTGTAGTTTGCTTGGGCAGAGCCCGCGGCTTGGACGGTGGTGCGAAGGCCTTCTTCATTTGTGTCTACGAGAAAAACACGTGCCCCTTGGTTTACAAATAATCTAGCGGTTGCGGACCCTATGCCAGCGGCAGCGCCGGTAATTAGAGCCCTTTTATTTTTCAGCCTTTGCATTTCTTGCGATCCTATTCTGATTTGGGAAGAGGATGGTGTAGCAAAATTTTTCAAGGGAAGTATTGATATGATACTTGAGTTTCTATGATACTGGAACCGCCTTTCCGCTGACTACGAAAGTCGTGGTTGCGTTTAATTAAACTTGGTTAATGTATAGGGGAGCCTTGATGCCTATTTATGTGATCTTTGAAAATGAAATTCATGACCGCGCCAAATATGATGAATACAAAGCGGCGGTTCCCGAATACGTTGCCCGCCATGGGGGAGAATACTTGGCTCGGGATGGAGCCATAGATGTTCCCGTTGGCGACTGGAAACCGAATCGGGTCGTAATTTTTAAATGGCCTTCAAGGGCAGCATTGGAGGCCTTTCAGGCGGATCCTGATTATCAGCCTTGGAAGAAATTGAGAGAATCTGTGACTACTACCAAACAATTATTGGTTGTGGAGGGATTGGCTGAGAATGTGTGAGCATTCTCTGGCATAGCGGTGTGGTGGCACAAGTTGTGAGAAAAGCGCATGAATCAAGGATGATTTGTGCCCATATAGTGTGTGAAAATATGTATGACACCATATCTAGTAAATAGTGGGAGGGGTTTCCCCGTCTATGTAAATAGCCCCGGATTTAAGAAAATTGGATGGGCTGAGATATTCACTTTTTTTTCCAAAATTAGGCGTGCAGTTTTGCATCCGGGTTATTGACGTCTCTCTTGAAAATGGCCAGAATACGGCTGTTTGTTAGGTTTCCGTTACGCCTCACATCGCGCGAGTGTGATTATCACAATCTGTGTGGGGAGGGAGCGGAGTTAGGTGTCGCATCCGATTGGCGTTTAATTGGTTGTGATTTTCTTAATAAGCACTCGCGTAACTAAAGGGAGATAAAACATATGACAATTACTCGAGTAGCTTCGAGTTCAGCAAAAGCTCTGTTGGCTGTTACAGCAGGCGCCGCAATGTTGGCGTCGGCTGCATTGGCTGGCAATGTTACCCAAGAGCGTTTGCTGAATAGTGAAGCCGAACCAGAGAATTGGATTCATCATCATGGTAACTATGAGACCCATCGGTATTCTCCGTTAAGTGAAATTAACAGAGACACCATTGGTGATCTTGTCGTGAAGTGGACCTATGCAATGGGTGATCAACACGGCGGTGGTCAGGATCCAGTTAAGTTTAGGTCGTCTGGTCTAGAGGGTACACCTCTTGCTGAAGATGGCTTTTTATATATCACCACGGGCTGGGGTACAGTAAGTAAACTAGATGCTCGCGGTGGCACTGGAACGTTGGTATGGGAGTATGATCCAGAAGCCGACAAAGACTGGGCTCCAAGCGTGCTTTGCTGCGGTATTAACAACCGCGGTGTTGCGTTGGGCGGAGACATGGTCTTCTCCAAGGTGATTGATGGACGTGTCATTGCTTTGAATAAGGCTGATGGTTCGTTGATTTGGGAGGCTCAAGTCGCTGACCCTGGCATTGCTGAAACAATGACTGGTGCTCCATTGGTTGTTAATGGTCTGGTTTTGACCGGAATGGCCGGTGCTGAGTTTGGTGTTCGCGGATGGGTTGCAGCTCTTGACATGAATACAGGTGAAGAGCAGTGGCGCAGACATACTATTCCTGCTCCAGGTGAGCCAGGCAACGAGACTTGGAAAGATGATCATGGCGCATGGGCTACGGGTGGTGCTTCCACTTGGGTAACTGGTGCCTACGATCCTGAGTTGAACCTCATCTATTGGGGTACGGCGAATCCTGGTCCAGACTGGGATAACGAATATCGTCCTGGTGATAACCTCTGGTCGGATAGCACGATCGCGTTTGACGCGACTACAGGCGACTTCGTCTGGGGTTTCCAACACACACCAAATGATCCTTATGATTATGACTCCATTGCTGAGAAAACCTTGGTTGATGGCGTGATCAACGGTAAGTACCGTCAGGCTGTCTTGCATGCTGACCGTAATGGTTATGCGTATGCCATGGATCGTGCTGATGGTTCATACATTTGGGGTACTGTGTACGTAGATTATGAGAACTGGAGTAATGGTCTTGACGAGAACGGTCGTCCGAACTCATATGACCCTAACGTAGACGTCCAGCACTACAACCCAGGTACGGCTGCACATCGCGGAACGACCACTGAGGTTGGAGCTAAAGGTACTGTAGAGGGCATCCTTTGTCCTTCGCATGCTGGTGCTAAGAACTGGTCGCCAACTGCGTATAATCCAGGTACCAAAATGTACTACATTCCTGTAAATGAGTCCTGTAACCGTGCATTGACGATTGTTGCTGATCCAGATTGGGATCCAGCCGTTCGCCAGTGGTTCTTGGGTGGTTATCCATACCAGACCTTCGGTGACAGTGATCCAGCTGTACAGTTTGCCAATGGCCGTTTTGGTCGTTGGATCGGTAGTGTGACAGCCATTGATGTTACTTCTGGTCGCATCGCTTGGAAGACCCACACCGATTATCCTCAGTATGGTGGTCTTCTCACGACCGGTGGTGGGTTGGTGTTCTCGACCTACGCCGAAGGTAAACTCGTCGCTTTAGACGCGGTTACCGGTGAGGAGCTCTGGGAGTTCGACATGGGTGCAGGTGCTAATGCTCCTGCTATGACCTATGAAGTCGAAGGCAGACAGATGATCTCCGTTGAAGTTGGTTATGGCGGGGCCCACGAACAGTGGAGCAACGACATCCATCCGGAGTTGTGGTTAACCAATGTTGCAAACATGTTGTATACATTCGGTCTCCACAATTAGGGGATAAGGAGGATGGGTCGGCACTAAGCGTGCCGGCCCACCTTTTTTTTTGCCTAGGATTAGGGCTTGTCGGTTCTGCTTAATCCAAGGGTTGTGGAGGTTTGTTAGGCCTAAGTTGTTAGTATCTTATTTGATCGTAGTTAAATTACTTGGTAGAGGTTTCCCGGATGAAATTAAGAGAGATTATAAAGGTGCTGGGTTGCCTAGCACTAGTTATAGGGTTGTTTTCCCATTGGGAGCGTGGTCCGTTGGGTATTTACCCGGCTGAAGCGGGGGCTGGTCCTGATGCTACAGGCGCCGAGGCGGAGCCTAAAAAGAAAAAGAAACTAAAACCCCGCCCGATAGTGCACAAAGAATTCCTGGATATCTGTAGAACTTGTCATAAGCCTGATGGTAGGGGTGGACGGAGTTATGGTGGGTATGCCGCGAACCTTCATGAGACAGAGCTGGACTTAGAGGGACTGGTCTATATCATAAAATATGGACGGGAAGATATGGGTATGCCGGCCTTTGAAGGGGTTATTGGCGAGAGGACCATGTATGCCGTGGCCCAGTTTATTATCGATAATTTCAAGGGCGTGCCGTTGGATGACTCAGTGGCAGGACACGCGGGCAATCCCGACCTGATTAATGTAGAGACAGAGGATCTAGGAGATCAATAATAATCGTATTGGTTATGGGTGGGGCCGGCATGGCCCCATTCCTTGGGGCCCGATGTTAATCCAGTATTTTTGAGTTAGCTTCTTGGATTTGTGCTTGGGTCATGCTCTCTTCCAAGCGTTGCTGCCATAATACGAGGTAGTCCTCACCATCGTTTAGGGCTCTTGTGATCCACCTGTGCGCCTCAATAGAATCCTTGTGCATTGTGGCATTTACGTAAATCATTTTTAGAACGCTATTACCTCCTTGGAACCCTAGCTTCTTGGATTTCCATGCCCACTCGTAAGCATGCGAGAAATCCACGACTTTCGCGCCGTCTTTGATAGCCTCGTTTTCTTTGACGTAAGCGGCCCGGGCTACCATGTACATTGCCCGTCGATCACCGTTTTCGGCGCGGCAGAGGTTTCCATCAAGGCCCGAGGGACAGTCTTCTCCAAAGGTTATTCCACTGAAGCTGAGCATTGCTAAGCCTACGACTACATATAGCTTCTTAATCATTTTCGTGGAGCTCTCTAATAAGTATAGTTGCAAAGGGTTAATCCAAGTCTAGCACTACTGAATTGGCTTCATCTATTTGCGCTTTGGTCATGGTTTGCTCTAGGCGCATCAGCCACAAGATGACTACTTTGTGGCCGGCATCAGCTGGACCCTGATCCGCTTCACCCTCTTCTTTCTTTCTGTTTCCTTCGTTCACACCGCGGGTTAACCATCTGTGTGCTTCCACGGGGTCATGGTGCAAATTTGCATTGATATAGATCATCTTAAGGATTTGGCGTCCCCATCGGTCGCCGCCTTTCTTGGATTTCCAAGCCCACTCATATGCTTCAGAAAGATCTCCGGTTTCGCGGCCTTCCATGTAGGCCGCTCTGGCTACCTTGAACATTGCATGTGGATCTCCACTTTCTGCCCTACAAAGGTGTCCCTCCGCCCCAGATGGGCAATCGTTTGCAACCGCGGGAAGGCTTAATCCCAATATCAGTACAGAAATAACACACAGAAATGGTTTCATTGATGGCTCCTAATTCCCAAGTAGTTGACTGCCACAGGAATTATTATTCTAGACCGGTGCCTGTGGTCAACTCCGCTATAAGTAATCTTATCATGTCTTGTATACGATTAATCCTATATGATGGATTGGATCTGAAGCTCAATTAATACTTGCAGGGTAGGAGATGGATATGGGCATAGTGACCGATGTAATTTTGCCGCTGGCACTCGCATTTATTATGTTTTCACTTGGTCTTGGCTTGACCTTGGAGGATTTTTCCCGTGTTGTGAAGCAACCGCGAGATTTTGTTGTTGGAGCTTTATCTCAAATTATCCTCCTGCCACTTGTGGCCTTTCTTTTGGTTAAGGTGTGGCCTCTTTCTCCTGAAATTGCTTTAGGTGTCATGATTATTGCTGCAGCTCCAGGGGGCGTTACTTCCAATATTTTGACGTCGTTTGCTAGAGGAGATGTTGCCCTCTCAATATCGCTAACCGCAGTTATCAGTTTGTTTAGTGTTATTTCTGTTCCCTTAATCGCCGTATTTTCATACAACCATTTTATGGAAGGAAGCATTGGGGAAGATCTTTCCATCGCAAAAACTGCTGTCAGTGTTTTTGTTATCGTGACAGTTCCAGTGCTTGCCGGTCTATTAGTTCGCCATTTCTGGTCATTATTTGCAGTTCGTATAGAGGCTGTCACCAAACGAATTTCCACGGGACTGTTTGTATTAGTACTTCTTGGCGCAATCGCTAATGAAAGAGCTAATATTGTTGAGTACTTTTCACAAGCGGGCTTGGTTACCTTAACCTTGAACATAGTTATGATGGCGCTTGCTTACGTTATAGCGCGGGCGTTGGCCACGGGCATTCGGCAAAGAATTGCTATCTCCATTGAATGTGGTTTGCAGAATGGCACTCTGGCAATAACTGTAGCCGTACTGTTATTTGGCGGCGGCGCTGTTGTTATTCCGGCCGCGACTTATAGCCTGATAATGTTTGCTACTTCTTTACTTTTCATTTTTCTGTTACGTAAAACAGAGTTGGATGTTGACTAGTTTTATTTTTATAGAAAGTCGAGGGCTAGGTGAAAAAGGGGGGTGATATAGTGAAAATAATGGGGGTTCTTGCAGCTTTGGTAGTGCTTTTCCTTACGACTGGAAATAGCGGGGTCCTCGCGACGGATGTCGATGAGTATTATCCTGCCAAGGCCACTGCTGTCATTATGGTTGACCCTTTCAATGACTTCATTGCGGAGGGCGGAAAATTGTGGGAGAGGATCAAGCCAGTCGCTGAGCAAGTGAATTTGATCGAGAACTTAAAGCGCTTGGCAGAGGGGGCACGTTCTAAAGGAGTTCGTGTTGTTTACGCCCCTCATAGAAGATGGAGGGAGGGGGATTATGAAAATTGGAAATTTTTGCACCGGAACCATATTGGCGCGTCCAAATTTCAAGTATTTGCTCATGGCGAATGGGGTGGCGAATTTCACGATGAGTTGAAGCCTATGCCTGGTGACGCTGTTGCTAAGGAGCACTGGTTAACCAGCGCGTTTCCCAATACAGATTTAGACTATATCTTGCGCCAACATGGGATTGAATATGTGGTTGTAGTTGGTTTGGTAACGAACACCTGTGTCGAATCCACAGGAAGGTATGCCGTGGAAATGGGCTATCACACGACATTCTTAACCGACGCTGTTGCTGCGTTTAGTCCGGATGAGCATGAGGCTGCGATTAAATTTGATTATCCGCGAATAGCTCATGCAGTGCGCACAGTCGACGAGTTTCTTTCTATGGTTGAATAAGAGAGACTAGTGGCACGATTTGAGATGCATGCGAAGTAGGACATAGTTGACCGGCCATGCAGCTATAAAACCAGCTGGTATCGCAAACATAATGCCAATCCAGAAAATACTGGAAAAAATGGAAGGAGCGCTTATTCCTCCGATGTAGAAGTCGACCCAATTCATTGCTAGTTCCATTACGCCAATTGATATTATTTCAGCAACCCACACTATACGTAATGCATCAATGAGCTTAAGGTTTTGGTCCTGCATTAGAGGGCGGACGGCAAGAGAAATGCCAATAGTGAAAGCGAGCGCAACCGCTAAGGCAATTGTTAGGGTTACACCCAGTTGTAGGGTAACGCCAATCATTAGCCCTAACACTTCCCCTATCGCGCAGCCGGTAAGGCAATGCAAGGTCGCTGCCGCTGAAGTGCGCCAAGTTGGGGGCGAGTGATGTCCTGAGTGGGAAAGTTGGGAACTCTGATCTGTTGGCATCAAATTACAAACTTTCTATATGAATAATTCTCGGGGTCTCTACCACTGAGGCTAATGTTTCTATTTGTTCCATCGCCTTGCGAAGGTTGACCCCATTAGTTTCATGAGTAGTGATCACCACGGGAACTGTGTCATCAGGATTTCGTGATCTTTGTAGCATGGACTCCATCGACACGTCGTGGTCGCGTAATCTGGCAGCTACATCAGCGATTACTCCTGGCTTATCTACAACCATCAGACGGATATAGAATGCGGAAGGAATTGACAGACCAGCTTTCTTTTCAGCAGGTGCTAGTTTTGCAGCAGGAACTGAAAAAGTTGGCGTTCTATGGCCACGGGCAATATCAATGATATCTGCAGCCACTGCCGATGCTGTAGCTCCCCCTCCCGCGCCAGGGCCCTGGTACATAGTATCCCCACAAATATTTGTTTGAACAACGACGGCATTGGTTACGCCATTAACATGGGCGAGTGGGGTATCCTTAGATACCATGCTAGGTTGC
Source organism: Rhodospirillaceae bacterium (assembly GCA_002728255.1). Classification (NCBI taxonomy): domain Bacteria; kingdom Pseudomonadati; phylum Pseudomonadota; class Alphaproteobacteria; order Rhodospirillales; family Rhodospirillaceae; species Rhodospirillaceae bacterium. The sequence goes on from PBWV01000012.1 coordinate 74,743, forward strand.
ACCCGTTGTTCGATCCCATGCTGGGTCTTCTGTGCGACGGCCAGGAGTTTAATAGCGTATCCCAGTTCCACCGCGTACTCGATATCGACAGAGCTTATAAACCTGATGCCCTCCACGGAAATTGAGTTGAAATCCACAGCTGTACCAAAAGCAAGACTGGAGAGCAAAGCGAGTTTATGTGCCGCATCAACGCCATCAATATCGGTCGAAGGATCGGCCTCAGCGTATCCAAGATCCTGTGCTGTTTTTAAGACATCTTCAAAGTTCTGGCGGTGACCAGAAGCCGCTGCATTATGCATCTCTGTTAGAATATAGTTGCAAGTTCCATTCAATATGCCAAAAACACCATCAATAGTATTTGCAGCCAGACCTTCCCGCATCGATTTAATTACCGGAATCCCGCCGGCGACAGCCGCTTCGTAGCGCAATTCAATATTATGTTTTTCTGCTTGTTCCGCTAAGTTTGCCCCGTGCATCGCCATGAGAGCTTTATTCGCGGTAACAATGTGTTTTCCATTCTTTATGGCTGCTTGGCATAGGTCTAGGCTAATGCCATCACTTCCCCCAATTAACTCACAGATTACATCAACGTTTTTGTCCTTGGCCAAACCTGTGGCATGTTCATGCCATGTGAGGCCATCTATATCAAAGTCCCTTTTTCGAGATTTATCCCGCGCGGAAACGGAGGTTACTTCAACGGAAACGCCGCATCGAACTTCAATGGTCTTTGCTTGTTGTCGAAGTAATTTGACCAGACTACCGCCCACAGTTCCTAGTCCTGCAATCCCAACTCTTAGAAGGCTCACGACTCTTTCTCCGCTACACTAAGGTCCAAAGTTGCCTGACGGGCCTACTCTTTTGCATAGATAGCTCCGCACGCTAAAAGATAAACTACTCGGNCCCAGTTTTCCAAGCTTTCTCTAGGCTTGGTCTAGACTCAAGCCGTTCAATATACGCTCTGACATTAGGTTTGTCCGATAAGTCTGCTCCAAGGCGGCCAGACACCACACATGCGTGCCCTGTCATGATATCCGCTCCACTAAACTGGCCTGCTATATACTGTTTGCCTTCAAGGCCCGTTTCTACTGCGTTAAGCATCCTGGTTAGAAGTTTTTTTGCACGTTCCTCATTCACTTTGCTCCTTCGGTCCTCAGGAAGTAGAATGGTTTCTACTACTATGATATTGACTTGGGGCATGATCATTCCCTCTGCGTAATGGAGCCACTGCAAATAAGTGCCAAAGTCAGGGTTTGAGGGTTCTGGTGTTAATTTTCCTTCACCATATTTAGCCAGTACGTACTGAACAATAGCTCCTGACTCAAATATTTTTGTACCGCCATCTTCAAGCACAGGGACGCGGCCCATCGGATGTACTTTTAAGTATTCAGGGCTCCGCATTCCAGGATCACCCAATTTATAAAGTTCTAAATCGTAGGAGAGACCGAGTTCCTCTAAAAGCCATACAATGCGTACAGACCTGGTATTTGGTGCGTGATGAAGTTTCATATTAATCCTTGTCATTTATTTAAGCTTGTTAGGCTGTTATTTCCTATTTCTGCCATTGCTATTTCGAAACTGAATTATCTATACCAATTAATATTTTGCATCTACCTTAGTTTTGCTTGAATCTTTGTGAATTCTTCTAGGTGCTTATCTTGATCCCCCGCAAACCGAAGAATTAGGTGGGTTGCGCCAGATGTGATAAATCCATTTAACCATTCAGNGGTTTCAGAGAGAGGACCTGCAAAGCAGGCGGAAATTTTTCGCATATGGAGAGCGGCTGGCCCATAATATTTTTTAAGGTAGGCATTAAGTCGTTCGTTTGCAGTTTCAACGTCATCATCGATCGATAGGGTTAAATAGGCCGAGCAGGTTAATCCATTTGGGTCTCGATTTGCATTTTGGGCGATTTGTTGGACCTTGGACCAATCTTTACCAATTCTCTCAGAATCAGGTCCTAGTGGCATCCAGCCGTCTAAGTATTTTCCAGCCCTCTGTAGGCTACCTTCTGCCGAGCCGCCACCCCATAGAGGGGGGCCCTCTGGACGATGTGGGGTCATATCAAGAGAAGTCTGGCTTAATTTCCAGCGGCCATCCCAGTCAACCTTCTTTCCTGACCATAGTGCTTTACATAGGCGCAGGCCCTCCATCATTCTACCCACACGTTTCTCCCAGGGGACGCCCGCCGCAGCAAATTCAGAGCGAATGCTTGGAGCATCGGCAGCTATCCCAAGCCCCAATATTAGGCGTCCGGTGCTAATACGATCTACAGTGGCAACCAGGTGGGCTAGTACTACCGGGTTTCGGAGCGCTGGCAATAGAACGGCTGTCCCTATGNTTAAGTCAGTAGTTCTGGCGGCAACCGCGGCCAGTAATGTAAATGGTTCGTGACGAGGCTTGGCCAAGAGGCTATCGCCAACCCAAATGGAATCAAACCCTAAGCCTTCAGATTTTTCTGCCCAAGTAAGCAAAGGAGCTGTTGCAGGTTCGCCATTCATTACTAACTCCCTAGTCGGGAGCAGGTATCCAAATTTTGTAGGCACGGGTGAAAGGTCCTCCTAAGAAATATTGTCAGCCGGAGAAGGTACTCGGGGACCAAGCATTCCCCGTCTTTATGGTCACATTCATTTCAGAGGTTTTTGTGGAAGGGGGGCTATATGGATAATACCTTTTTCCGCCAGGGCAAGTATCTCTTTTCGGTTGTACCCCAGTTCATCAAGTATTTTTGTGGTTTGAGCACCAAGCGGTTGAGGAGGTAAGCGAACCTCCGGCCGGACGCCATCGTACTTAGCCGGATGAGCAACGAGGCGAAGGGTAGAGCCTAAGTCTGTGGTGATCTTTGAGAAAGATCCATTGTGTCGGACTTGAGGGTCCTCAAGCACGGCGGCGTAATCGTTGACGCGAGAATACCAAAGGCCTTCACTCTCTAGCTTTTCTTCTACGCTTACCAAATCTAGGTGAGAGATAGCGCTTTGGACTAAATCGGCGATTTCTTCCTTCCGGCTAAAAGTCTCAGGCTCACCAAAGTCGGCTAATTCAGGCTTGCTGAGGGCCTTCGCTAGCGAATTCATGGGGCCGAGTGAAATAGCAATATAACCATCGGTTGCCTTGTATATACCGTACGGCCCCGGGAAGTACCAGCCTGCTATATTTTTGGGAGGTCGTTGGTTATGTGTAGCTCCGTTGAGATAACAGACTAACGACTCGTTTTGCAAATCTAGTGCTGCTGAAAGTAGGTCAACTTCTACTTTGGTTCCTTTACCGGTTTTCTCACGTCGGTACAAAGATGCAAGTATCGACATAGCAAGAATTTGTGCGCCATGGTGGTCAGCGGCTGACACTCCCACGGGGACAGGTGGCTGGTTCTGGTTGCCATTCAGGTTCGCTAAGCCGGATAAGGCTTGAATAACCAGATCTTGTCCGGGTCGTTTACTATAGGGACCNTCCTGGCCGAAGCCTGAGGCAGATGCATAGATTATTTTTGGATTGATCCGCTGTACTGTTTCGTATCCAAAGCCCAACTTTTCCATAACACCTGGCCGAAAATTTTCACTGAGAATATCAGCCGTTTTTAATAATTTTTGGATTATTTCATGGCCAGCGGGGTCTTTGATGTCTATGGCCAAGTTCTTTTTATTTCGGTTACCACAAAGGTGAAGCATACTCTCCCCATCTACTTTGTGGTTTGCTCCTCCCCAGTGACGCTGAAAAGCTCCGCNTACAGGCTCAATAGAGATAACATCGGCACCCAAATCCGCGAGGACCTGGGTTCCCATAGGTCCTAATAAGAAATGGTTGAAGCTAAGAACGCGGATATCTTTCAATATGNCCATAATTTTCCGTCGTCACTGTAAACATTAGGTAGAAAGAAGGATAATATTTTTTATGATGGACACAATGGCCTAATTGTGCTCCAGGATTTCATTATTCACCTTTGAAGACCGGCGCTCGTTTTTCAATAAATGCCCGGACCGCCTCTTTGTGGTCTTCTGTTTGGGCGGTTTGTACAAGTCTCTCGGCTTCGTTGTCTAACGCTGACAGAAAATTCTCCTTCAGGGCGTCTTCGAGATTTTCTTTTATGTGGCGCAAAGCGATTACCGGGCCATTTGCTAGTTTGTGAGCTAGCTTAAAGGTTTCTCGTTGCAAGTCTGAATCCGTGGTAACGCGGTTGACAAGTCCGATACGGCTGCACTCTTCGGCAGTCACTCGATCTGCCGTGAACATTAGTTCATGGGCTTTGGCAGTCCCCACCAATCTTGTTAGTAGCCAGGAAATCCCATAGTCGCCAGAAAGGCCAACCGCAGCATAACCTGTGCTCACAAAGGAGGACTCGGCAGCAATTCGGATGTCACAGGCCAGTGCGATGGCTAGGCCTGCTCCAGCAGCTGGACCTGGCAGAGAGGCGATAGTCGGTTTACGGACTTGCCGTAGGCTCCCAGTCAGAGTTCTTTGGCGTTCTTTCAGGAGGTTTATCTTTTGGTCTATTGTTTGGGTTTGGGGGGGTGTGCTTTGCCCCATACTTTTTACGTCTCCCCCCGCACAAAAGGCTTTTCCACTCCCTGTAAGGACTAGCGACCCGACCGTATCGTCTGAAGCCATTTCCTGGATTGTGGTACGAAGTGCGGGCGTTATGTTATCTCCCAACGCGTTCCGTACTTCAGGTCTGTTTAAGGTGATAGTAGCGACCCGGTCCTGTATTTCACATAATAATTCTTCGGTACCAGTGTCTACCTTAATGGTCGCCATGAGAAAATGCCTTCCTTTTCATAGATTCTGGCTAATCCGTTGTAGCGACCCATTCCGGGTCCTCCTGAGTGGACCTTTCGAAGGTAAGAAAATCGTAATACCCACATCTGCCTTTCCCAGGAAATTCGCGGCATATTTTGGGCCGAGCCGTATATATTGTGCAATTTCGGCTTTCCGTGTCTAAAAAGCGGCATATGGTAGTAAAGTGGGGGTCTAATTGGTGCCTAAGGATCCTCTCCCCCTTGGTTTCACCCTTTTTGGTGAATTTTTTTTGGGCTCTATCGGTAGAAATAGCAAAGTGTTTGGCCAGCCTTTTAATATCTGATTTGGTAACGACAATTTCCGAGTAAGAACAACAATAGGCTGGACATTTGTTGCAGTTGTAACGATTAGCCATTTTTCTCAGCTTTCTGGGTTGTGTCCCTCAAGGGGTGAGGGTGGCGCAGGTTGGGTTTTTATCTTACGCATAAATTAAGCTGTTGTCCGAAGAATTCTCAGTGCGAGAGTTCTATCATTAGTTTCCCGAAATTATCTCCTTGGAACAGCCTCAGAAGCGTTTTAGGAAATATAGACACATTTCCGTGAGCTACATCATGTTGAGTTTGAATTTTTCCAGAAGAGTGCCAAGAAGCAAGGTCCTTTTGCATGGAGGGCCACTTATTCTTAAAATCAAAATAAATAAACCCTTCCATCCGACTCCTGCGCCCCAAAAGATTAATATATGCGGCAGGGCCGGTTGGAGATTCAGTTACATTGTATTGAGAAATCGCCCCGCAAATCACAACTCTTGCTCCAACATTGATCCGCCCAAGAGCTAAGTTCAACGTCTCGCCCCCCACGTTGTCAAAAAATACATCTATCCCATTGGAGCATGTGCGTTTTAGCCCATCTCGAAGGGCTTCGGTTTTATAATCGATTGCATCGTCAAAATGAAGTGTGTCTATAATGTGCTTACACTTGTCGGGTCCGCCGGCGATACCCACAACCCTACATCCTTTTATTTTGGCAATTTGGCCCACGTGGCTGCCTACAGATCCTGCTGCACCCGAAACCAAAACGGTATCGCCCGTTTTTGGTTGGCCGATTTCTAGCAAACCACAATAGGCCGTCAGTCCAGCGATGCCCAAAGTATCGAGCCACATCGGAAGAGGAGCAATTGAAGTGTCAATTTTCTCCCAATTTCTGGCCTCGGCGATGCAAAAATTCTGCACTCCTCCTAGGCCTGCTACTTCATCTCCTTTGGAGAATGTTGGACTTTTGCTTTGTACAACCTCTCCAACTGTCAGGGCCCGCATGACAGATTTTAGGGGGATTGGGGGCACGTAGGTGGCGCGATCATTCATCCATCCTCGCATGGCAGGGTCTACCGAGATAAATTTATTTTTTACCAAGATTTCTCCGGTTTTTAACTCTGGAGTATCTGTTTCAATGATGTTCCAGTCAGAATCTTTTGGCAGGCCGACTGGTCTAGCCGCTAATAAGACTTGGTGATTACTGAGGGTAGTCATAGTCAATCCATGTGATTTATAAGGTTGTATAGCTTAAACTAAAGGGATTATCCCGATTCCACAAAAGCCAGCCTCGTTATCTCACAGGTAATGTGGAATCTCGAGGCTGGCTTCGAAGTGGCAGTTCAAATTTTATGTATCGGCTGACCAGCTGGAAGTTACTCCTCCCGGGAAAAACGCCGAATTACCTATTTCGGGATTTTGGTAAATTACCGCCTCTTGGTCCTCTGGCACATAAAAATAGTCTCCTGGCCGGAAATCATGTCCTAGATCACCAAGCAGCCGTTTTTGGCGAGGTGTGCATTTAGATAAAATTTCCCCTGGTACACCGCCATAATCATACCATCGAACAAACATCTGAGAATAGTTGTACAATATTGTCTTCCGACCATTGTCCGTGTTATTGGGAGCTGGCCCATGCCAAAGGGAGTGAGAGAATAGGTAGGCATCACCGGCTTTTCCTGTCAATTGCACTGCCCCAGGCCCATGTGGGTGCGGTATGCGGTCTCCATCAATTGGAAAGGACCGCATATGGCTTCCTGGATACACAGTAAAGTTCCCGCTATCAGGGCCGTCAACATCTGTGAGTAGATACATAACCTTCAGGGCTATTGGAGCGCTTGTCTCTGTGACCCGCACTCTTCGTTGTCCTGGCCCGCCATCCGTATGGGTATATCCGGGGAACCCGTCTTTCCCGCCCCGCACAATGGCTTGTGACATGGAGAACTGCAGGTCTGGGCCCATAATATCGACAATGAGGTCAAACACATTGGGTCGATCGATCAGATCGATAAACGCCTGATGATATGGCAAGAGGTCGCGCCGATCCATGAAGGATTCAGGTTCAGGATTTGCGTGATCCACCCATGCATAATGGCCACGAGGGACCTCTCCTCGGCCAGGTTCCCAACCAGGCAGCATGCGGATTCGGTCGACTTCCCCACTGAAAAACTCAACCTCCTCCGGGCTCAAAGCGCCTTCAATCGTAATATAACCATCGACACTCCACTGTTCTCGTTGAAGGTCTGTCAGTTGTGCCATGCCGTGATTTGTCATTGTATTATGAGCCTCTCTTAAAACCTTATATTCACATGGTACGTAGTTTAGTCATTGTACTCGTCTAGTCTATAGGGCCGCATTAAAAAGACCATAAGAAAGTCCAATTTTATAAAAATTGGTAGGAGTTAAGTAATTGAATTGCTTTTTTGAGCGTTTTTCTGGGCTAGTGGCATAACTTCGGCGGCAAACTTTTCGATGTAATCCAACCAGAGGTCGATATTAGTACCTTCAATCCTATGATAAGATGGTTTAGATCGACTTTAGCAAAACCAATGGCATCTTCTGTAATTTGATGTGCATTGCACGTAAAGGGTTTTCGGCCTCCCAGAGGGACTCTCCAGTTTGATACCAAGAAGCTCTAAGGCAGTGTCAGGGTTTTCCGGGAATTGCTTCCCGCGCTTATTTTTGTTTGTAGTTTGGCAATCGCGGCAGCGTATCGTGTCGGAGAGTCAGGATACGGAGGTATAGGATTTTATTGGTCCAAACGGCGGGTTTATGGCATTAAACCAAAAGCCCATAAAACCAGCTCTGAAAACCTCGGTATGACAAATATTAGGCCAATGAATACACTTATATAAGTGGCTACACAAAGTAAGAGGTAGGTCCAGTCACTTTCTTGGTTTGGTAGTGGTATTTGAGACATAAGCTATGCTCCCATTATTTCAGCTGACAAGGGAACATCTCATTTTGTTGTTAGCATGGTGAGAGTATGGCCTTTTTGTGTCTTTCCTAATCGACTGCGACATTTTGTTGCCACCATTTGAGTTCAGTCTGTGTGGCTGATGGAACATAGTGAGGGCATGATGGTGCATAGAATTGCGATAGTGGATGATGACAAAAATCTATTGGAGTCTCTAGAATATATGTTGAAATCTGAAGGCTTTTTTGTGGATATTTTTAGTAACGCTGAGCAAGCTTTTCATGGAATTAGACGGAATTCCATAGATCTTGTCATCTTAGATCTATGTATGCCTGATATTTCAGGGTTTAAGCTGTTCCAAAAATTAAAGGAAGCGATACCATCTCTTTCTGTCATTTTCTTGACCGCCAGGCACGAAGATTTTCTTGAGGCATCGGGCTTAGACCTCGGGGCTGATGATTTTATTCGTAAGCCTTGCAAAAATGAGGTTCTTCTTGCCCGTGTTAATGCCAGAATAAAGAAGCCGATTTTGGAATCATCGAACGGCATCAAAGGTTTTACCGAGGGGCAGTTGGAGGTAGATATTGATCGCAGGCAATGTTTTTGGAAGGGGGATGTTGTTCCGCGTCTTACAAAAAGTGAATTTAAGATAGTTTGGTTTTTGGCGCGGCGGGCTGGCATAGTTCGTACCCGTGATCAAATTATTAGCCATATCTATGGTGAGGGATATGCTATCCAAGATCAGGCCATCGATACTCATAAGAAAAGAATTGTGAAAAAATTTAAGCTAATAGATGAAGACTTTGATCAGATTCAGGCGGAATATGGGGACGGATATAGATGGAAAGAATCTGTTGGGCCTACGGATATCGAATTTAGAGGACGAGAAATATCGATTAGTGCCTGAACACTTTCTAGACACTTACTAGCGATGTTCTTTAATTTCTAAATTAAGCAATGACTGAAGAGTTTAAGCTCTCCAGGGTTCGTAGATAATTTGTCTGTCTTCACAGCCCTTAAAAATCCACCTTGTTGCCGGATTTCTGACATTTTTGGATGGAAGTTTGTTGCCGTGCCTTGTTCTGCAGTATTTCCAGTTTAACGAGCCAATGCTGCGGATTACAAACCTCCCCGGCGGAGGGGCGGGAGAAAAGGGGTATGCTGGAAATTGGACTTGTGCCCTGCCGTCCCTCCAAAGAGAGAGATAGATTGGAACGTGAATGAAGAACTTATCAGGTAGCTTAAAAGACTTTATCTCAGAGCCAAAATTAACTCAGTCTGCCGTGCGCTCGTCGTCGGGTAGCAATCGAAATGCTTCATACCCACCGACGGACTTGCGTCAGAAAAAAGCCTTAGAGAATTTACGAGACACTGGCCCTGTACAGCAAAGAGAGGGTGCTGAGGGCCCTGTTTCGGAATTGGCAGGCGAACTTATAGTAGGACATGGGGTTGTCTTAAAGGGGGCCATAAAAGCGTGCCGGGCTATTGAAATTAAAGGGGAGGTCGAGGCTGAGATTGAATGTGACCGATTGGTTATAGAGCCAAGTGGGCAGTTGAAGGGATCGTTTGTTTGTGAGGTTGCGGACATTGGTGGCGAGTTCTCAGGTACGGCTACTGTAAAGGACAAGATTTTGGTTCGGTCGACTGGCTGCTTATCAGGAGAATTGTCCTATGGAAGTATCCGGGTTGAGTTAGGGGGAAAGATAAGGGGAAAATGTCTAGATTCAAACGCCTCCAAGATGACTGTACCAATGGAGAGTGAAAGGGATTTAGGAGACCTTTGCAATAAACAACCTGAGCCACGAGAAACGTCTGTTCTCTCATCCCAAGGATCTAATTCTGGAATTGTCGAGAGTCCAATGCAAATATCAGGAGAGTAATGACCATGCTAGAAATATTATTAGCATACACTTACGCTATCATTATCGGTTCCATAGTAGAGTTAGGCAGCGCTACGTCAGGAGAGCCAGACCATACTTTGCCAGCGGTGTCTGAGTCTGTTCCGGTGGATGGTTCGCATTCCAAAGTTGGAAGTAGAAGTGCTGCAGATATGGAGGGGGGAGATGCGGAGCTGGATGGTCCCTCCCACGTGGATACAAACAACAATTTGTCTAACCAAACTATCAAAGAAGAAGTTTCATCTTTGGCGACAAGGCCTGGCCCAATTAACGATGTTTTCCAGGAGAAAGGTGCTACTCAGGATGAGTCTGATTTTGAGCGTTGGGCTAAGTAAAACAATCATTTGCTAGCCTTCCATCGTAACTCTTAGTAGGACTAACTATCAACTAACAGTTGATTGCACTATGCTGTAGTTTTCTGGTTTATAAAGGCGGCTGACTAGCCCTCGGAAAAATGGGATCCTTTGAGTGTTGGTAAGGTCATAAAACTATGAGATTGGCGGTACTTGCGGTTCTTTTTGGTGCTTTAATTTTATCTGGAGTTGGTGCTTCCAATGCCCAAACACTGACTGACGCCGATGTGCGTCAGTACGTAGCCGATCCTATCTATAATAATCTCTGGTTCGGTCTCTATTCAACTGATGATGAGAAGTATGGTTGGTGGAATGGGAATGAATACCGCAAAGGAGATTATTGGGTTTTTGAAGAAGCAAGTGAGATATGGTTTTTAGATCAAATTGAAGATGGTGGTAGGCGTTACGAGGAAAGAATTATTATAAGACAGAGTACTAAGGAGTACTTTGATATTAGGAATAGCTTTGTCCTTAGCAGAATAGAATCGGTGACCCAATTTGGTGATGAAATACGGAAGACCTCGGCCATTGTGGACAGTGGGAATATTTTTGTGGAAGTCGACCATGGTGAGGAGAGCTTCAATTTTGATGTTGAAGGATTTTCCCTCTCCTTGCACGATATATATGCACCGGTACTGTTATTGAGGAAGTATTCAGACTGGAAGGTCGGCGATGAGATAGAGTATCAATACTACGATCCTGACACTTTTAAGGTTTCAGTTGAGACAGATATCATAACTGAGATTGGAACGAGTTTTCGAGAAGGACTGCCACTAGATTTTTATCGAGTTAAGACGAAGCAGAGTGCAACAAGAAGCTCGTTTGAGGCCTTTCTTACAACGAGGGGATTGCCTTTGAGATACGTTGAGGCAACCGGATATGCGGTTTTGGAGGAAGAAACAATTGCAAGGGAAGGGTTGTCTTTCGGAGGGGCTAGTTTCCAGGATTCTATTGTCCAGATAGACAGGTCTTTGCCTTCTGCCGGGTCGTTGGATTGGATAAAAATTCGAATTGTTGGTAATTACAAAGGAGGTATTTATTCCGGATATCAGCAGCAGATTATCTATGAGGGAGATCAGACGTATCTTTTGTTAGGGAAAGATGTAGGGAGTCCAGAAATTGCAAATGCTGTGGAGCGGGTGCAAAATCTTTCTGAGACTGCTAACTATCCAATAGAAAGTAATGTAATTCAAAAAATGGTAGCCGACGCATTGGGCGGAGCAAGCAGTGAATGGGAGAAAATAGAGAAATTGGTGAGTTATGTAGATCGGTTTATTGTAGATGACTTATCAGCGAATTCTCTAAATGTTTTTGAGATTATTCAAAAGCGTCGAGGTGATTGTTCAGAGCACGCTTTGCTTTTTAACACAATGGCCAGAGCCGCCAGGATACCCGCACGTGAGGTAAGAGGTTTAGTGCATTTTTCGGATAAGGAATTTGGATTGCATGCGTGGAATGAAGTGTTAGTAAATGAAGTTTGGCATGCGGTTGATGCGACTTGGAATAAAACAGAAATTCCCATTACCCATATCAAATTTTCGGCCAACCGAAATGTTCTGAAGGAGATTAGTTTTAATCTGATTGAGATGCAATGAGGGTTGGGCTTTTCCCATTGCAAAAAGCGACTGGATGAAAGTTTATATGAAATGGAGGCGTTTAGGGTAAATGCCATATGTTTTCTATGATACGGAGACCACGGGTGTCTCAACAGCCTTCGCCCAAATTTTGCAGTTTGCCGCCATTAAAACTGATGATCACTTGAATGAAGTTGACCGTTTTCAGATACGCTGCAGGTTGCTTCCCCACATAGTTCCGTCCCCGGCAGCGCTGCTCGTGACCGGGATTACTCCAGACATTCTATTGGATGAGAGCCTGCCCAGCCATTACGAGGCAATTCAGGAGGTTCGACAAAAGCTTATGGAGTGGAGTCCAGCCATTTTTGTTGGATATAATTCCATTGGGTTTGATGAGGAACTGCTGCGGCAAGCATTTTTCCAGACACTGCAGCCTTTGTATTTAACTAATACAAATGGTAATTCCCGGTCGGATGTCATGCGCATTGCCCATTCGGTTCACATGTATAGGCCAAATACCTTAGCCATTCCTATAGATGATCGGGACAGGGAGACCTTTAGGTTGGATAAACTGGCTCCTATCAATGGCTTCGATCATAAGGATGCCCATGAGGCGATGGCTGATGTTGAGGCAACAATTCATGTTGCTAAGTTGGCAAAAAATATGGCGCCAGATGTTTGGACGGCTATGAGCGACGCCACTAATAAGAATAACGTAGTGAAGTATGCGATGCGGGAAGAA
>PBWV01000013.1 GCA_002728255.1 Rhodospirillaceae bacterium
GGCTAGAACTATGGGCTTGCCTCGGTCTATCAATCCCCAGGACTGCGACCTTTCTTTGGCTCTGCAACTATTGAGCCTTCCACGCCTGGTAGGCACGCACCCAGAAACCGAGAAAGATATTAAGGTAACGATTGGACCATACGGACCTTACCTAAGTCACGGAAAGGAAAAGCGTTCTCTGCCTTCAGAGGAAGATGTGTTCACTATCGGTATTAACCGTGCCGTAACTATTCTAGCCGAACCAAAACAGGAGAGACGCGGGGCCAAAAAACTTAGGGTTCTAGGCGAGCATTCTGAAGACGGCCTAGAAGTAGCAGTTTTTGATGGGCGTTTTGGACATTATGTAAAACATAAAACAACCAATGCGAGCCTCCCTCGAAGTAGTTCCCTTGAAACAATAACCCTAGAGGAAGCGGAGCAACTCATCGCAAGTCGTAACGCCAAGCCAAAAAAGACCCGCAAGAGAAAATCTACAAAGGGACGAAAAAAGACGTCCGCTAAAAAGAAAACACCCTGAAATAGAACGAGTTAAGATATTTCGTATTCTACAAAAAACGAGAAGGGACTGGTTTCACTACCAAGTCCTGATGAAATAATAAGTCTCCTCCGTAATTCAAATAACGGTATAAACCGAAAAGATTTAGCGCAGGCATTCGACATACCAGGAGCCTATCGGAATGCCTTCAAGCATACTCTCTCTGAAATGGAGGAAGAAGGTGTCATAGTGCGTCTCCAAAACAGAAGATATGCTACTCCCTCAAAAATCCCACCGGTTGGGGTTATCGAAGCCATAAGAGTTGATGACAATGGTGAGTTGTACGGGAAACCGATTGGCTGGCAAACAAACACCAGCGGGATTGTGATTGTAGTTTCGAGTTCCCGACGAAAATCTAGGGATCATAATTTAGGCATTGGCCAACGCGCCTTAGTGAGACTAAAGCAGATCGACAAGCGTGTTATTGGGGCCCATATCATGCGGGTCCTACCCGAGCGGAAGGGAACCCTCATAGGTATTGTAGAAAAGAAAAAAGGATACACAGAGATCAAATCGGTCAACAGGCGGGGACCTACCACTGTTCGGGTCAATAACTTGTCTGAAACTGATATCCAGAATGGCGATATCATCCAGGTCGAATTGGAAGGTGAAAAACTCTATGGTGAACCGCAAGGTGTTCTAAAAAAAGTTCTAGGTAACTTCGGAAAGCCAGGCTCACCCGAAATAATAATTTGTTCAGAATTAGATATTCCAACCGAGTTTTCAAAAGCCTCGATATCAGAGTGCCTTACGGCTGGTCCTCCTGAACCAAAGGGGCGAGAGGACCTCACCTCGATACCACTAGTTACAATTGATGATGAAGATGCGAGAGATTTCGATGACGCCGTCTGGGCTGAACCCGATACTTCTGAAAACAATCTAGGCGGTTGGAATTTGATGATTGCAATCGCTGATGTTGCCGCCTATGTAAAGCCCGGCTCTGCCTTAGACAAAGAAGCTCAGGATCGAGGAAATTCGGTTTACCTGCCATCCAAGGTGGTTCCAATGTTACCTGAGGCCCTTTCTAACGATTGGTGCTCACTAAAACCTGGGAAGGATCGCGCATGCATGGCTGTTCGGATCTCTATAAATAAAGAGGGGAAAACTTTGGGTTACGGATTCACCAGAGGTATCATGCGATCCAAAGCCCGACTGACTTACTCACAGGTTCAAGCACATAGAGACGGTACCCTTTCACCCCAGACGGAATCTCTCGGCGAACAGCTAGATAATCTTTATGGGGCATACACAGCCCTCAAGCGGGCGAGAACAAAACGACGGACACTGGACTTCGATCTTCCAGAGAAAAAAATAACGTTAGGCAAGAGTGGCGAAGTAATTTCGGTGGATGCCCGACCACACTACGAGAGCCACAAGCTCATCGAGGAATTTATGATNNTNGCTAATGTGGNAGCGGCGGAAGCNTTAACNTNNCGTAAAGCNCCNTGNTTGTACCGAANACACGANCAGCCNCCNCANGATAAANCNGAAACACTCCGTTCCTACCTCAAAGAACTTGGATACAAGCTCAGNCGNACCCAGCAGCTTCGACCACAGCATTTCCANCANATTCTTGANAAATCTAGAGGGAACAAAANACNNTGANGCAATCGCGNTAATGATACTTAGGTCNCAGTCNCAGGCNGAGTANAGCCCTNANAACNTTGGGCANTTNGGTTTAAATATTGAGCTCTACAGCCATTTCACGTCCCCTATACGGCGATATTCAGACCTTTTGATTCACCGAAGCTTGATAAGCCAACTAAATCTAGGGCCTGGGGGGGCTCCTCAAGATCTTAGCCCAGATTTACCTGACATCGGNACCCACCTGTCTCAAACGGAACGNCGAGCTGCNAACGCAGAACGAAGTGCTACAGATCGCTACATGACCTTGTTTATGGCGGATAAAGTNGGCGCCAATTTTATGGGNAAAATTTCTGGAGTGACTAAATTTGGTTTATTTGTATCGCTTACGGAAACACATGCAGAGGGCTTGATACCAATCCGTATCCTGGGTCAACAACTTGGTGAGCGAGTGCGGTATGATTCCTTCACACAAATACTAACTGCNAAACGTGCTAGGATGAATTTTAAACTAGGAGACGAAATTTCTGTACGAATTGAAGATGCAAACACAATAACGAGTGCACTTACATTTAGTTTATCTGAGCTTGAAAAGCCTCGAACTACATACAAAAAAGCCAAGTCTTATCGTCGTAGACGACCGGGTCGCTAGCATGCAACCAAAAAGGTCGCCTAAGCTAAGTATTGCTGCAGCGATCTCCATCATCTCTGTTTTCGGAATATCAATTGGATTAACCGTGCCTGTCCTTGCGCTAGTTCTTTCCGAAACAGGCTATTCTAGCGCGGCAATTGGCGCCCACGTGAGTGTGCAATTTCTAGGATTAATGTTGGCTTCTTCTATAACTCCCGCTCTTTTGGTGCGCTTCGGCGTTTCAAATTTAATGATTTTTGGGATCCTTTCTATTGCTTTAGTGTTGTCTTGCTTTGCACTGGTAGGAGGGTTCCTCCCCTGGCTAATACTGAGATTTTTTTTGGGCGCTGCCGAAGCTATAATCTTCGTCTCTGCTGACACCTGGATTAACCAGATAGCTCCACAAAACAAACGTGGACAAATAATAGGATTGTATGCAGCGGCCATATCAGCAGGCTTTGGAATGGGGCCATTTTTATTGGTATTTACTGGTGTGAACGGACCAGNNCCTTTTCTCATCGGAGCAATTATAGCACTAATCACTCTACCGCTACTTATTGCTACCCATGGANATGCTCCTCGCGTCTATCCGGCCAGCCAACATTCCCAATGGGGCCTAGCCACCAAGCTNCCTATTCCGATTATTTTTACCATGTTATTTGGAATTTTGTTTGCTGCCGCCTTTGGTCTGCTTCCAGTCTATGGAGTTTCCCTNAANCTTACACCAGATGCGGCGGCGAGGTTAGCTGGTGTTTTCATACTGGGTGGTGTTATTTGTCAGTTTCCAATTGGTGTGATTGCCGACCGAATGAATAGGTATCACCTACTATACCTTTCTGCCATCCTGGCGACTCTAGCGCTTCTTGCAAGCACTCTAGTTTGGGATATAAAACCCCTCCTATTTGGGCTTATTTTTCTGTCCGGGGNACTAATCGGGAGTTTTTGGACTATCCCCCTAATGTTATTNGGAGATAATTTTGAGGGCTCTGACTTGGCCTCTATTAACTCTGTNTCCGCGATTCTTTATGCCTTCGGCAGCACAGTTGGCCCCTCAATAGTTGGGATTTGCATGCTGTGGTCCCCACATGCCTTAATGTTTACAATGGCGTTNGCGACATTAGCCGTGGCAATACCCGGGCTTTTGTATCANTTTTTGTCTAGAAACCAGCCTTGACAGTAATTTCTTCGATATTATGGTTGGCGGTTCAACGAAATAAATAAGTTAAATGGAGTGGTTGCTATGGCCAAAGGTAGTAGCATTAAGATTCGCCTGAATAGTACGGCAGACACGGGCTTCTTTTACGTTGTCAAAAAAAACCCCCGTACCATGACGGACAAGCTTGAGGTAAAGAAATATGATCCTGTTGCCCGGAAACACGTCTTGTTTAAGGAGGGGAAAATTAAGTAATAGGTTTTCAAATCTGATTTTGAGCGGCGGCCTTGTTGGCCGCTGTTTTGTTTTTCCATCGGCCTTTATTTTCCAAGAAGTTAAGCACAGNGGCATAGAAATCTAGGCTCAACTAGTGATAAAGAAAGCACTGAAATGAAAGACGAAATAACCGTTGGAGATATTGTTGCCGAGTTTCTTCAGGCTATTGGTGTAACAACGGCTTTTGGCGTCGTTTCTGTTCACAATACACCGATGTTAGATGCCATCGGTAGAAGAAATGCAATCAGATTTGTTAAAGCTCGCGGAGAAGCAGGTGCTGGAAGTATGGCGGATGCGTACTCCCGTGTTACAGGTGGGCTAGGGGTCTTATTCACCAGTACTGGCCCAGGCGCTGCTAATGCGTGCGGAGCATTAGTGGAAGCCCGATTCTCCGGTGCTCCCTTGTTACATCTGACAGGGCAGACCGCTACGAAAAACGTTGACCGCGAACGGGGCACCGTACACGATGTCCCCGACCAATTGGGAATGCTGAAATCTGTCTCAAAAACGGCCTATCGCATCCGCTCTGCAGAAAACGTACTAGGCGTTCTATCCATGGCTGCTGCTGAGGCCCTCACAGCCCCAACCGGCCCAGTAAGTATCGAGATCCCCATTGATATCCAACGCACCAAAGTTATTCGACCTAATAATTTGCACGACTTCAATCTTTCTTTGGAAGAACCTCAAAGNCCAGANGCTGCCTCAATCGAAGAACTGGTGAAAACTGCAAAAGGTGCANAGCGCCCCCTGCTTTGGCTCGGGAATGGCGCAAAATATGCGGGGAGAGAGGCACAGCGTCTTGCAGATATGGGGTTCGGAATAATTACCAGCTTAGCCGGGAGAGGCGTTATACCTGAAGATCACCCAATGGTGCTCGGCTGCTTAAAAGACCTTTCTAAAGTAGAAGATTTTATGCAAACAGCGGACCTCCTAATCATCGCTGGGTCACGCGTAAGGGGTCATGAAACTCGTGATTTTGAACTGAAACTTCCTAAAAACCGGGTCCAAATAGACATCAATCCAGCAGCAAACGGACGCACCTATAGTACTGCCCAATTCATCTGCGCGGACGCCCAAACAACTTTGGCTGAGCTTGCTGATCAACTGGAAGGACGCATTGGTGTAGAGCAAAAGTTCGCTGAAGAAATTGGAACACTTAAGGCCGAGGTAGTGAAGGACTACGAGGGACTCCTGGGACCTTACGGATCCTTTGCTCAACAACTTCGAAATGTCATGCCTCGCGATGCCATCTGGGTAAGGGATATCACTCTCAATAATAGTACCTGGGGAAANCGAACATTTCCCGTCACTAGCCCTAAAAACCATGTGTTCGCTCTCGGGGCAGCTATCGGTCTCGGCGTTGCCCATGGAATCGGCGCAGCAGTGGCTGCCCCGGATCGCAAAGTTGTCTGCATGTGTGGCGATGGAGGATTCTTTATGGGCTTTGCTGACTTCTGGACNGCAACGCAAGAGAGAGCTGATATTGTCTTTCTGGTGATGAATGACGGTGGTTACGGGGTCATCAAGCATATACAGGACACTTTCCACGATGGACGCCATTTCTTCGCCGATTTTGCTCACCCCTCCTTGGAAGGCTGCGCAGAATTAGCAAAGATGCCTTACTGGAAAGTTGAGTCCGCTGCTAATCTTACGGCCCATGTGCAGGAAGCTCTGGACGTTAATGGGCCAGCGCTTGTCGAGGTCGATATGTCACAAATAGGTGCCTTCCCTCGCTACTTCGTACCTCCTAAAGCGGACTCAAAATATACCCGGAGTTAACCGAAACCTCGAAAATATATAGAGCTCAGGCAAATAAGACCTACCCCGAATATCTCAAAAAACTATCCTATCACCAAGAAATTAACGATATAGTTGCCATTTTGAGTGAGCATTTTGGAACAAAGTTACAATGCTTGCTATCCTGACAGAATATATGATTCTTTCTATTATAATTGTAAGGGGACTATAGAGTGGCAGACATAATTTCTACTATCGCTGGAACGGGAGTAAAAGGTTACACAGGAGATGGTGGTCCCGCTGTTAGTGCCGACCTAAGTGAGCCATTCATGTGTGAACTGGATACCAAAGGCAACATTTATATCGTTGAGGCAACAAATCATTGCATCCGACTTCTAGACATTGATAGTCAAATTGTAAATACGGTAGCAGGGACCGGGAAAGCAGGTTATTCAGGCGACGGAGGACCAGCGAATGAAGCAACTTTTAACGAACCTTACGCCGTACAGATTGCAGCAAATGGAGATATCTATGTAGTTGATCGACTAAACGCGGCTATTCGAAAAATAGACCACAACTCTGGAATTATCTCGACATTTGCTGGTGGAACTAAAGGAGGTGGATATATAGAACCCAACGATTGTTTCCTCGTCGATAATACCGCGCTTTTAGTGGCGGATGTCCAAAGTCAAAAAATCACAAGCGTGGACCTCCTGACTGGTGCAGTAACAGATGTAGCTGGAAACGGAGAAAAAGCACGTAAGGGGGATGGAGGTCTGGCCCTAGAGGCTAGTATCTTTGGAGCCCGCGCCGTCTGTAAAGACAATAAGGGCAATATGTATGTTTGTGAACGAGAGGGAAATGCTATCCGCCGCATAGACACAAAGGGCATTATTTCAACAATCGCCGGAACCGGTGACTTCGGTTACGAAGGCGACGGACAACACTCCCTAAAATCGACCTGGAATGGGCCGAAAGCCATTCGGTGTGACCAAGCCAATAATCTTCTGGTTGTAGATACTGAAAACCACGCCGTACGACAAATAGACCTCAATACGTATACAGTGCAAACCGTTGCTGGCGGTCATGAGGGTGGGGATGGGGATGGAGGACCATCAACCGAAGCCGGCTTAAATCGACCGCATGCTTGTAGCGCAGATGCTAAAGGAAACCTCTATATAGCGGATAGCGATAATCATAAAGTACGCATGGTGACAAGAGATTGGTAGCAATGGACCGAGGCACAACCTTCGAAGAGGCAGAGACCATCGCTCTCCAGTTCTTAGCCTTTATCCTTAGTGATCCCGAACGCCGAAAAGCCTTCTTGGATAAAACTGGTTTAGATGAATTTGTACTGCGGAAACGATTAAAGGACACCGACCATTTAGCGGGAATTCTTGATTATCTATCTGCAGATGAAGATTTGTTAGGTGATTTTTGCACACAAATTGATATCTCTCCGACCAGTGCAATGCAGGCCTGGAAAAAGCTGTCTAATCCAGATTCCAACTTGCAAAGAAACCTATGCTAGATAGCACCTTATCACAGATTTCCGCAATTTCAGTTGACCCCAATCGAGCACTAATCATTTCGGATGCCGATGAAGTGCTCCTAACCTTCATGAGCCAATTTGAGAATTTCCTGACGAGCAAAGGTTACTACTTTGACTGGTCTAGCTTTCGATTGACTGGAAATGTGCATCGAACTGATGATGATTACACTCTGTCTCAAGATGAAGTTTTTAACCTATTAAAAAGTTTCTTTGACCAGGAGACTAGGAATTTGAATGAAGTTCCAGGGGCCAGCGCAGCTCTTGAAAGATTGTCGTTGCGAGCACAAATTGTAATACTAAGTAATGTAGGAGAAGAGTATTATGAGGCGCGCAAACAGTGCCTTGAAGGACATGGAATGCATTACCCACTAGTAGCTAATAGGGGTGAAAAAGGCCCTGCAGTCCAAAAGTTAGCTAAAGAAGTAAAAGCCCCCGTGTTTTTTTTGGATGACTCTCCCAGCAATATACAATCTGTTTTTGAACATGCAGATTTTGTCCGCTGCATTCACTTTGTTCATGATCCTCGACTATCCAAACTGGTAGAGAAAGCACCTAATAGCTGTTATCGTTTGGACGACTGGAAAACGGCTGAAATAACTATTGGAACTGAGCTAACCGAATTAGGATATTAGCTACTAATGCAAATTGGCATAGATGTAGGCGGCACCAAAATAGAGGGAATACTTCTGGATGAGACAGGCCAAGAAATTCGGCGAGAACGGGAACCAACATCACCGGGCCACTATAATAGTACTGTTAATACCATAGTCACTCTATGTAAATTCCTTGAAACGGAGAGTAATGGCCCCTGTACAATCGGGATAGGCGCGCCCGGGAGTATTTCTCCAATTAACGGCTTACATCGAAACGCTAACTCCACATGTCTCAATAATCAAAATTTTCGTGCGGATCTAGAAAATTCGCTAGGTAAAGAAGTACAACTTGCAAATGACGCTAACTGTTTTGCGCTCTCCGAATCAGTGGATGGCGCCGGCGCAGGGTTCAATGTAGTTTTTGGAGTTATCTTGGGTACAGGCGTTGGCGGAGGCATCGCGATAAATCAGACCGTGCGCCCAGGACTGAATGGAATAGCGGGCGAATGGGGACATAATCCCCTACCATGGCCAGACACAACTGATCACGACCCAGTGAAATGTTTCTGTGGCCAAACCAACTGCATTGAGACTTTCTTATCTGGTCCTTCTCTCTTACGAGATTACCAGTCTAATGGCGGCACGCTCCACTCTGTCGAAGCAATGGCACAATCTATCGACATTGATGCTGCTGCGGAAGCAGCTCTTGCTAGGTACTCCCGACGGCTCTCAAAGGCATTAGCACAAATAATAAATGTTCTAGATCCAGATGGCATAGTACTCGGTGGAGGCCTCTCAAATATTACATCTCTCTATGACACAATTCCACAGGAGCTGCCTGACTACGTATTTTCAGATGCGTGTGATACCCCCATTGTTAGAAATCAACATGGAGACTCCAGCGGAGTGAGGGGAGCAGCTTGGCTAGGCAGCAGACCGGAAAACTATGAGTAAGGAATGCCTATGCAGGGACTGTGCACGAATTTTTCAAGAAAACAATGCACGTCGATGT
Organism: Rhodospirillaceae bacterium; assembly: GCA_002728255.1. Lineage (NCBI taxonomy): Bacteria > Pseudomonadati > Pseudomonadota > Alphaproteobacteria > Rhodospirillales > Rhodospirillaceae > Rhodospirillaceae bacterium. The sequence continues at coordinate 9,074 of PBWV01000013.1, forward strand.
GCCTTTTGCGGCAGTCCGCGTTTCATTCAACACTCGGAACTTAACACACTTGCGATAGCTCATCTGGACTGCGATGCCTTTTTTGCCGCTGTAGAGAAAAGAGACAACCCTAGCCTTGCTAGCAAACCACTCATAATTGGAGGGGGCAAACGAGGTGTGGTTAGCACCTGCTGTTACATAGCCAGGCAGTATGGCGTCCACTCTGCGATGCCTATGTTTCAGGCTGTGTCCGCCTGCCCTGACGCCGTAGTACTACCACCCGATATGCCTAAATACCGTAAAGTTGGGCAAGAGGTGCGAAACCTTCTACTAGAAGTAACTACTCAAATAGAACCTGTATCTATAGATGAAGCTTACCTAGATCTACAGGAGTTATTGGACAGCTCGGAAATGAGTCCAGCTCGCGCCCTGGTACACCTCACTAATGATCTTGAAAGAACTTTGGGAATTTCTGCGTCTATTGGGCTTTCCTCTAACAAATTTCTGGCCAAACTGGCTTCAGATTTTGATAAGCCGCGAGGTTTTTCTATAATTGGCGCTAATGAATCAACATCAGTTATAGCGCCATTGCCGGTTAGCAAAATTAACGGTGTAGGTCCCTCCCTAACCAAACGNCTGGCAAAANTTGGAATAANNACAGTATCCCAATTGCAAAACTGGAANGAAGANGACCTNGTNCAGCGCTTCGGTGTTATTGGCCANCGNTTNGCAAATTACGCACGNGGANTAGACCCTAGACCNGTCAAAGNACNAACNCGNCGAAAGAGNATTTCNTGCGAAACTACTTTAGAAAGNAATATCAATGANCTCCNAGTANTAAAGCCAATTATCAGNGACCTTAGCCAACGGGTCACGGANCGNTTNAACAGCAGCAAAAAAGCGGCCCAAACAATTGTNCTCAAACTAAAGACTTCNGATTTTAAAAGCCTAACCCGNACCACGACACTTAATTACCCTACTAAACGATGGCAAACGGTTTACGAGACCGCCTTACACCTGCTAACAAAAGAAATTAACCCAGGAAAAAAATTTCGCCTTATCGGGCTTGGCCTCACTAAACTTGGAGAAAACGGGGAAGCTGATCCACCTAATATTCCCTACCTTGGGCTCTGATAAGTTGCGGGAGCTCCCTTAAATAGGGAACAATAAAAAGACAGAAAAAGCTAGCAATCCGGAACAGGATAAAAATCAACGTGCTTCATGGTGCCACGGATAGCGAAAGTTCCATAGTCCAGATCCATCAATGGGGATATACCGTTTTCAAATATCTCAAAATGAATTTCAAACTCTGGCCTCGAATCTTCTCCCCCAAATGGGAAATACCCCATTGATATGGCCCAGTGATCCAAGTTTTTTTGCCAGTCAGCATCCGTGTCATCATCGTCGGCGCTTTCACTATAAGGGACCCCTCCCCGGCCAGTGCTTATAAAAGCAGAAACTTCATTCAAACTATCATCACCTGTACCACTAAAAACATATCGGACTAAACTATGACCTCCTCCCAAGGCATGATCGACAGTATCAAAAATATGTTGGGTCGGAAAAATAGTTCCAACCGGGAGCTCCATCTCAAATTTCGTAGGCTTTGTGAAAGTAGCCTTTCCCATACCTGTGACTGGATCTATATGTGCCTTGCCCTCAACTCTTTCATTCACTTCGCCGTTTGTTTTACTTAGCATCGAGTATCTAAACTTCTTTCCACTGCGAGATTCCCAACTCGAAAAGCTAAAGTCATTTTGCATAGTTGGACCGTTTGCATTAGAAAAAAATAACCGGACATGCTGGGTCATGGTCCACCCATCACATACATCGTTCCAGTCNAAATACATTTTNCCGCCTACATTTGTAAAATCGGCACCACCACCGCCCCGCAGTAATTCCANGTCATAGATCGCCCTATGGGCTACCAATTCAGCTCCCCAAACGCTTGGAGAGATNAAAAAAACTAGACAGACTAATATCTTTAGACGTCTATTCCAGATCCATGTATTAAATAATTGTGACAAGCTATAACCCCATCCATTCACGACCATGCAAGCGTTATACGGCCATTTACCCGGCGTTCCTTGATCAATCTGACAGCCTCCGAAAAGCGGGTAAAGGGAATAGTAGTCTGAACATGTGACCCAATTTTTTTACCCAGAAATAAACCAAATAATTCCTTTTGAGCATCGGAAACCAGCTTTGGNGTCTTGGTCCGGTAGTCTGACCAATCCAAACCAGAAACTTCAATGTTTTTTAGTAATAAATAATTCGCTTTAATTAAGGGTATACGACCGGCAGCAAAACCAACAATTACCAGCCTCCCTCTCCAACCTAAACAGCGAATAACCGTATCAAATACATCACCTCCAACGACGTCGATAATTACATCGGCCCCCCTCCCCTGGGTATGCTCACGTACTTCAGCGCGGACCCGATCCTTATCCTTNTCAGGAGCTAACTCAATAATGTGATCCGCCCCAGATGCCTCGGCTATGTGTGCCTTTGAAAGAGTAGCAATACCTGCTAACACCTTGTGTCCAAAAGCTTTAGCAAGTTCAACCACGGCTAATCCGACTCCGCTCCCCGCCCCCGTAACAAATATAGTATCACCCGCCGTTACCCGCGCTCTATCACGAAGAGCAAAAAATGCCGTTTGATAAGGTAGACCAAATGTAGCTCCAACATCAAAGCCCATTGCTTCTGGTAACAAGAAACATTGTTCTTGCTTGGCTGCCACNAACTCAGCAAACGCACCGTACTCAACCAACACCATAACCCGATCGCCGGCAGNNAATTCTGTGACTGCAGAACCTACTNGTTGTACCACCCCAGCGGCCTCCTTACCCGGGCAAAACGGCATAGGTGGTTTTATCTGGTACTTCCCTTCGATGACCAGAACGTCCACGAAGCTAATTCCTGCATTCCGAACCCTAACCAGCACCTCGCCGGCGGATATTTGAGGCATTGGTACTTCGCTCGGCTCCCACTGGTCTGACCCAGAAAAATCACTAATAGAGACCCCTTGCATTCTTTATGCCTACCTTATGTAATGTGGAGGAGAGAGAAGAAGTTTTTGNCTGAATGACCCTAATATATCAGAACTATGCGTCCACAGTTAACAGAAACCTACCTCAAGTTATAAGGCAAAGAAAGCTAACCCGCCTCTATGTCAACACTAGCTTGCTTTTCTCTGTCATTTTCCAAGAATCTTACTGGCACTGGACAGAGCTTACCCTGCTCCACTTGGACCAATAACTCCCGTTTAAGTATTTTACCACTCGCAGTTAGTGGTAGATCATCCACGACCAAAAAATATTCCGGCATATCATAAATTGACAAGCCATTTTCTTTAAGATGATTTAATACTTCCCCAGGTTTGGGAGCAACTTCCGAAGCAGACAAGACAATCAAACACACTTTNTCGCCCAACCTCGCGTCTGGAAATGGGATTGCAGCAGCCTTCTCGATATAATCAGACCTCACTGCCAAATCCTCTATAGTCGTAGGAAATATATTTCTTCCTCCCCGTATAATAATATCCTTGAGTCGCCCAACTACTTCTAGGTTACCGTCTGCGTCTAGACGGCCTAAATCACCACTCATAAACCATCCAGTTTGGTTAAAGGAATCTTCGGTAGAAAATTGATCATTAAAATAACCCAACATCAACGCGGCCCCGCGCCCACCAATTTCGCCAACCTCCCCCCTCGAAAGCAACTTATCTTTATTTTCGGGGTCAAATATTTTAACCTCATATGCGCGCCCCCCTTTTCCACATGTCTCTATAATCGTTTTGGTTTCATCTTGCGGATGAGTAAATTGATGTGATGAATTCTCCGTCATNCCATAAACATTTTGAGGTGTAATCCCCTGCTCTAAAAAGGATTCCGCGACTGATTTAGGAATCGGCGCCCCAGCCATATAGAAGGTTTCGACTGAACCAATCCTACTCGACCCTAGTTGATGCTGTTCCGCTAAAAGATCAATAGCATGCGTAGGCACTCCCATTACGTAAGTAGCCTCAGACTNCGTAATCCAATCTAGTNGATTTAATTCACCGGGGCCATCAAGCACATATTCCGCCCCAGAAATTACTGCCTGAGCAAGACCCACCCACGCAATATGATGGGAAACTGGGCTTAACGAAAAAATTACCGTATTGGAATCATGTCCCCACTCCTCAACTAAATTTCTCGCATTGGCCAAGATGGTATTGTCACTGTGCAGAACTCCTTTAGGCTTACCTGTAGTTCCAGACGTAAAGGCAAGATAACAAATTTTATCTCCTCCTAACGAGGCCTGGTGCGGCATCAAATCCATTTCAGAGGAATCCAGAAAATCAAGAGAAAACTCACTACCCGGCNGTAGTTCCGCAGTAAACTGAAGAGCAAGATCCCCAACTCCCGTAGCCAATAGATCCTTTTTATCCGCGTTCCAATCTTTCTCATAAAAAACTGCCTTGGATGAAATCTCTGCTAGCAAAGAACGCATCTCAGCGGCCGTGTAATTCTTGTGCAAAGATGGATTACACACGTATCCATTTCTAGAACATGCAATAAATATGATTAGAGCTTCTACACGATTAGAAATGGCCATAGACACCCGGTCGCCAAATCTCAACCCCGATTTTTCAAGACTTATGGCCACTGCACGTGACCATCTTTCCAACTCTGCCCAACTCAGCCTCCTATTGCAATCTCTTGCCGCATGACCTTCGGGACGCTCTCTAGCATGCTTTGCAACCAAATCATAAAAGCTAGCCGCACGCCAGAGACCTTCTTTATAATATTGAGCAGCCGCGGCTGGATCGTGAAGNGTTAATAAGGCCATAAGTTTATTGGCCAAATTTCTCCGGGTCAGGAGGACGTCGGTCCGCAAAAGAATCTCTGAGTTCTTTAGACTCTTCAGTGNTTAAATACTGCCTGAGAAGTAAATCATGAGCCAATCTGGAGAGGCCACCCACGCCCCCATGCCGAGCATTAAACGAGGCCTTTATCGACGCTAAAGCTACAGAGCCACGACCAGCAACTTCCATAGCAAAGGAAGTCGTTTCTCCAGCGAGCTCCGAATCCGGAACCACTCGATTAATTAACCCCATAGCTAGCGCTTCCTCGGCATTAACCTTCTTGTTCGTATACCACATCTCTTTAGCGCGTTTCTTTCCGACTAAGTCCTCCAGATACCAGGTGCCATAACCGGCATCAAACGAGCCCATCATAGGTCCCACCTGCCTAAAAACTGCCCCCTCCTTCGCAATGGTTAAATCACATACCATCTGTAAAACATTACCGCCGCCAACCGCGAAACCGTTGACACTAGCAATAACAGGTTTTTGCAACCTATCAATCGACTCGTACATCTCCAGGGTGGGCAATACTCCTGCATACAAATTGGTGTCTTGCATGCCTTCCTTCCTGCCGCCTATGCAAAAAAATTTATCACCTGAACCGGTTAATACAATAACTCGGGTTCGAGTCTCACGACGAATTTCATTTATGCAATCCCGAACCTCGTGGCACATTATCGGGGTAAACATGTTGCCATCGTCTGGCCTATTCAAAGTTAGGCGTCCAATCGGACCATCTTCTTCGTACAAAATTTCAGAAAATTTCATTTCTTCCTCGCTAACTCNGATAAAATCTTCACCTACCGAAACCTACGGACCTTCTTTTCTCAATAAATTGTTGATGATAGTCTTCCGCCACCCAGTAATCCCCAACTTCTTCTATAGTTGTAGCGATGACCCTGATAGCGTTTTGAGAGACCTGCAACTGATCCTTTGATTCCTGAGCAATTTTCCTTTGAATCTCATCATGAACAAAGATTACAGTTCTATATTGGCTCCCGACGTCCGGACCCTGTCTATTTACTTGCGTGGGATCATGACTGGCCCAGAAGGTACTCAGCAAAGATTCATAAGTAATGACTTCTGGATCAAAAATTATCCTTACAACCTCCACATGCCCTGTATTTCCTCCACAAACATCCTCGTAAGTTGGATTGATTAAATGACCGCCTGAATATCCCACAGACGTCTCTCTAACCCCCTCCAATTGACGAAACGCGGCCTCCACCCCCCAAAAACAGCCAGCACCAAATGTAGCCTGTTCCATGCTTACTCCGTTTCCTTTTTCTCAGACAAGATATACAATTAACGACACACAATTTTTGCCTGCTAGACTTCCATGAAACAAGTCAAAAATCAGGAGACCGGGCAAACCGCAATAATTTCCTGCCACTATGCCGGAGGACCTAATGTCTAATGAAATTGAGAATCGCCTTACAGAACTAAGTATTGTTTTACCGCAGCCAGCGAATCCTGCCGCCAACTACGTTCCATACGTGGTAAGTGGAAACTTAGTCTTCATAGCTGGCCAAATACCCTTTTGGAATGGAGATATTCTTCATATTGGAAAAGTCGGTGCCGAATTTGACGTAGAGGATGCTATTAAATCGGCCAAAGTCTGCGGCCTTAACATCATTGCTCAACTAAAAGAAGCTTGTGGCGGCAACCTTGATCGTGTGGTCAAGTGCGTTAAAATTGGAGTGTTTGTCAATTGTGTNGATGGTTTTACCCAACAACCACAAGTCGCGAATGGCGTTTCCGATCTCATGGTCGAGGTTTTTGGAGAGGCTGGACGGCACGCTCGCTTTGCTGTTGGAACAAACGCTCTACCTCGAAATGTGGCAACAGAAGCNGANGCNGTNTTTGANATAAAGTNATNACNCNNAACNTAAAGGANANANNCCATGGGNAATCAANAAACAAGGCCGAAACCTNTCANTGGAGGAAATGGATAAACAAAGCTTANTNCATCCATANACCTCNATCACNGANCATTTAGAACNTGGGCCGATNGTGATAGNNAAAGGNCANGCNGCTCGCGTNACNGATACNACTGGGCGGGATTANATNGATGCNATGGGTGGCCTNTGGTGCGTTAATATTGGACATGGNCGCCAAGAAATGGTGGATGCCATAANNGANCAAGCCAGNAAGCTNGCCTACTACCANTTNTTCTTTTCNATGGCNAATGAACCNGCNATTAGNNTAGCNGACGAAGTCCTCCGTNTAGCCCCAGANCACATGAGCAAGGTTTTCTTTTGNAACTCNGGCTCNGAAGCAAACGACACTCANGTAAAAATNNCNTGGTANTANAANAATTTGCGNGGTCTTCCTCAGAAAAANAAGATCATATCCCGACACAATGGCTACCACGGGGTAACCGCTGTAGCNGCGAGCATGACCGGCCTCCCTACCAACCATAAGTCGTTTAATCTTCCTCTGGACGGCTTCCTGCACGTGACCTCTCCCCATCATTACTTCAACGCGGAGCCGGGGGAAACTGAAGAAGAATTCTCGGAAAGATTAGCCAAGGAACTGGAGCAAACTATTGAGAAAGAAGACCCGTCAACGATTGCGGCCTTCATAGCGGAGCCCGTTATGGGAGCCGGTGGGGTCATAACTCCTCCAAAAGGATATTTTTCGCGTGTTCAGGCTATTCTGAAAAAGCATGATATTTTGTTTATTGCCGATGAGGTGATTTGTGGCTTCGGTCGCCTAGGAACCATGTTCGGATCACATATGTATGAACTTGAGCCGGATATGATGTCTATTGCCAAGGGCCTGACCAGTGCGTATGTGCCCATGTCGGCCGCTATAATTTCCGAAAAAGTCTGGGAGGTCCTGAGAGATGGCTCTCCCGAGACGGGTCCTTTTGCACATGGCTACACCTATGCCGGACATCCTCTTGCAGCAGCAGCCGGTCTGAAAACCATTGAAATTATGCTCCGTGAGAAGCTCGTTGATAATGCCCAAAAGGTTGGCAATTACCTACAAACTCGCTTGAAGGAAACCTTTTCAGACAATCCCTTGGTCGGGGAGGTTCGAGGTGTCGGAATGATGGCAGGTGTCGAGTTGGTCGCTGACAAAGCGAAAAAAATTCCGTTTGACCCGTCAGCTAAAATTGGTCCTCGCATTACGCAATTATTACTTGAGGAGGGCGTGATTCACAGGGCTATACTAAACTCCTACGCGTACGCACCGCCATTGGTAATGACGGAATCAGATGTAGATGAAATGATCGAACGCGACGAAAGGGCCATCCGAAAATTGAGCGATGAACTAGCACGTGAGGGTCTGTGGAAAGCCGCCTAAACAGCAGCATGGATAAAGGACAGCCATTAGACGAAGCTCCCACATTACAGGCCCGCACAATTTCCAACATTTCGGAAGTCAAGCCTAACGAATGGGATTCGTGCGCTGGTAACACCAATCCGTTTGTCTCCCATACATTCCTGCGCGCCCTTGAAGAAAGCGGCTCCTGCACATCACAAACGGGGTGGCTGCCGCAACATATTTTGCTGGAACAAAATGACGGCGATTTATTAGGTGCAATTCCACTTTACCTAAAAAACCACTCGCAGGGAGAATATGTTTTTGATCATGGATGGGCACAAGCGTTCGAAAATGCTGGCGGTTCCTATTATCCTAAGTTACAAGCCTCAGTTCCGTTTACACCCGCCACCGGCCCTCGGTTACTAGTTGCTCCTGGGGATCGAGCTAAAGAGAAAATGCTCCTACTTCTCAACGCCTCAGTCCACGTAGCCCAAAAATACGAAGTGTCCTCTCTACACTTTACCTTTCCAACTAGTGATGAATGGGAGCTAATGGGTGAATCTGGATTTCTTCAAAGGACAGGGGAACAATTTCATTGGTCAAACAATGGATACCAAACGTTTGATGATTTTCTTGCCACCTTGACGTCTCGAAAGCGAAAATCGATAAAACGTGAGCGCAAAAAGGCTCTGGAGAACGGTGTGCAAATTGAAATTTTAACCGGAGATGATCTTAAAGAAGAACATTGGGATGCGTTTTACAGCTTTTATGTCGATACCGGGAATAAAAAGTGGGGCACACCATATCTAACCCGGGAGTTTTTCAATATCATTCACGACATGATGCCAGAAAAAATAGTTCTCATGATGTGCCAAAATAATGGACGTTACATAGCGGGAGCAATTAATTTCTTAGGCAAAGACACGTTGTTTGGGCGGCATTGGGGATGTATCGAGGAACATGATTGCCTACATTTTGAAGTTTGCTATTACCAAGCCATCGAGTTTGCCATTGAAAATGGGCTTTCATTTGTCGAGGCAGGGGCCCAAGGTTCGCATAAAGTGCATAGAGGATATCTTCCAAAGATCACCTATAGTGCTCATTGGATACGTAATGAGGGCTTCAGAGAAGCGGTTAAAAATTATTTAGCAGACGAAAGAAGAGAAATAAAATCACATGTGGACGCAATAGAGGAAATTTACTCTCCATATAAACAACTTCGGTGAAGCGCTTCAAAAACTACTTACAACAAGCCAACTGTTAGATAGGGTAAAAATTAGGGGGAAATATGGAAACTAAGGCAGCAATCGCATACGAGGCCCAAAAACCTCTCGTGATCGAAAAAGTGCAGCTCCGTGGTCCAGAAGCAGGCGAATGCCTTGTTGAAATAAAGGCTACTGGAGTATGCCATACCGACGAGTTTACCCTGTCTGGAGAAGACCCAGAAGGAATTTTTCCAGCAATCTTAGGACACGAAGGGGCTGGCGTCGTCGTCGACGTTGGTGCTGGAGTAACCTCCCTAAAAAAGGGCGACCACGTCATACCCCTTTATACTCCGGAATGCCGAGAGTGTGAGTATTGTTTGAGTGGAAAAACAAATCTGTGCCAAGCAATTCGTGTAACCCAAGGCCAGGGACTAATGCCAGACGGGACAAGTAGGTTTAGCATAGGAAAAGATACTATTTATCATTACATGGGAACCTCAACATTCGCAAATCACACAGTTGTTCCCGAAATAGCTCTCGCTAAAATTCGGGAAGACGCCCCTTTTGACAAAGTTTGTTACATCGGTTGTGGGGTGACCACAGGGCTTGGTGCGGTTATGAACACCGCCAAAGTCCAGCCTGGCGACAATGTAGTTGTCTTTGGGCTGGGTGGCATAGGGCTCAACGTGCTCCAGGGAGCTCGTATAGCAGGGGCCGACATGATTGTCGGCGTAGACTTAAATCCTTCTAAAAAAGAGCTCGCTGAAAAATTTGGCATGACACATTTTGTAAACCCATCAGAAGTTGGTGCAGACCTTGTCCCCTATCTAGTTGATCTTACCAAAGGTGGTGCTGATTTCAGTTTTGAGTGCATCGGAAATGTAAATGTCATGCGCCAAGCCCTCGAGTGTTGCCATAAGGGATGGGGTACTTCAATTATTATTGGAGTTGCCGGTTCGGGCCAAGAAATAGCGACCCGTCCATTCCAGCTCGTAACGGGAAGAAATTGGCGTGGAACGGCGTTTGGCGGCGCGAAAGGCCGAACAGATGTGCCTCGGATTGTGGATTGGTATATGGATGGAAAGATAAACATTGATGATCTGATCACCCATACTATGCCTTTAGAAAAAATTAACGAAGGGTTCGATCTAATGAGGAAAGGCACGTCAATTCGCAGTGTGGTAAATTTTTAGCTAGTAACTATTGTTCTTCTGACGCTACTTTATGCTAGCCCAGTGTCAATAATGTTTGGCAAATCCCTAAAATTGCGCTTCTACTCTGCCCAGTTGCTCTATATCAACTTGAACCGTATCTCCTGCCTCCACCCATTTAGTCTCGACAACACTGCCCAACAATACAATCTGACCTGGCTCTATAATTTTACCCCGGGCTTGGAACAGTCTTGCCATCCACTGCAAGGCGCCAAGCGGATGCCCCATAATATCGCTTCCAAGCCCTGACCCAACCACGGTACCATTTATAGTCATAACACCGTTCAATAACCCTAACTCACTGTGTTTCCAAGAAGTTGTCCCCTTACCCACAACGCACGCCGAGTGGAAAAAGTCATCGGCGATCAAAGTAGGCGCCCCTAACAACTCGTAATTCTGATAACGATCATCGACTACCTCTATGGCTGGCAGCATGCTAGCCACACAGCTCGACATCTCTTCAAGTTCAGGTATTGGACAGTCAGACCCCAAGGGACGTTTTAGACGAACAGCAATTTCACACTCTACGCCTACGCGCCGGAAGGATGGGTGCGAGAAAATACCTTGGTTATTGTGCAAATCTTTTTGAATTATCGAGCCAGCGCAGGGATTGTTTATCTGTAGAAATTTTTGCATNACNGNAGTNGTGCANCCNATTTTATAACCTATTNCNNTACCGTGACCNCGGTNCTCNAAAATCTTNTGNAGGCATNTCTTGAATTTTGTAAGCNTCAGCCTCATTTGATGGGCGNAGNTCGTGATCCAAGGCCTGAATCTCCCCACCATCTATCCGGGCGGCGGCCAAAATTTCNGCAGCCTTTTTTATTGAATNGGAATTCACTGCAACTCCCCCTTCATAACAGTCACACCATTACCAATTAAAGAAATGCGATCCTCCGCGAGAATAATCGCGATCTTACCCCCCCTAGCCGATACTTGGTGTCCATTTAACTCCTGTTTACCAAGTTTGGCACCCCAATAAGGCCCCAAAGCACAATGAGCAGAGCCGGTTACCGGGTCCTCGTCGATTCCAAATCGCGGCGCAAAAAAACGGGAAACAAAATCAGCAGANCCGTCAGTATCTCCTTTAGCGGTAATAATAATTCCCCGCGCGGTTTCTACAGTTGAGAGTTTTGAAAAATTCGGCTGAAAGTTTTTAACTAAAACTGGGTCGTCTACCTCAATCAACAAATCTTCACCGGCAGTGCCAACCCACACGAAATCAATTCCTAGGACGTCCTCGAGGCCCGGCGGAACCTCGATAGAATGGGATGAAATGGAAGGAAAGTCCACGGCAGCACCCTCAGCTACCCGCGCAGCAGTGAGAAGGCCACTTTTGGTCTCAAATTCAATGTTCTGAGAAGACGGCACCCTGTCTTCAGTCCACAAAACTAGGGCACTGGCTAAGGTGGCATGNCCACAAAGGTTAACCTCAACCGTTGGAGTAAACCACCTTAAGTTAAACCTAGACCCACTTCCGGATTGGATGAATGCGGTTTCAGACAGACGTGTCTCAGCAGCTACATTCTGCATCCAAGCTGCATCAACATCTTGTTCCACTATACAAACCGCTGCTGGGTTTCCCCCAAAAGGTACGTTAGTAAATGCGTCTACGATAAAAAACGGCAAATTCATTAAACTACTCCTTGTGCGACTAACAACGATATTGTTGGACTAAATATTGACCGGTAAGAACTTCCCCACTAGCCTGCCATCCATGGCTCTTTTAGGCAAAGGTTTGTTGGGGATTTGGCACGACCTCGCAATTCAAAACGATGCTGAATTACAAGACTTTCAACTATGGTATACTAAGCAACATCTACCAGAAAGACTGAATATTGCTGGTTTCTTGCGGGGACGGCGCTATCAAGCCGTCGAGGGAGATCCACAATTTGCAGCACTGTATGAAACTGAAACTGCAGAGACCCTTGCCAGTCCCGCATATCACAAACAACTCAACAACCCCACGGAATGGTCTACAGTAAATTTAGCCAAGTTTCGAAATACTAACCGTACGGCCTTCAAGGTAAAGGAGAGTTTCGGGTATGGAATTGGTGCCGGGCTTTCGGTCGCATGGATTTCACCATCTGATAAAACTAAGAACGAGATGGAGAACTGGGTGCGGAAGGCTGTCTTTGGAAAAATCATGGACTGCACAGGCGTAGTGGGCATCCACATGTGTGAAGGCAACCAGGAAGCCACTCACGCCGTCACGAAAGAATTGGAAATCCGTGGCACCCCCGATAAAATGTCGGAATGGATCGTACTGGTGGAAGGGCATAATTCTATAATTACTAAAGAAGTTCTTTCGAAGCACCTGTCCGCTGAGACAAGTATGCGCAAAGGNGCTGATTCCTACGATTCATGTCATTATCAGCTAATACATAGCTCCATTTCCGACGATATTTCTGACTTTTGATCCGCACATAATTAGCAAATATGACAGGCCGGCGACCTCCCCTCGGAGGACATCATTATAGCAAAATATGGCATCTTGCGCTTCCACTCATATTAGCGAACCTAACGGTTCCATTGTTGGGAATGGTGGATACGGCCGTCATTGGGAACCTAAGTGCAGCGCACATCGGCTCGGTCGCGCTCAGCTCCATGATTTTTTCGTTCTTGTTTTGGAGCTTAGCATTCATCCGTTTTTCTGCCACCGGCCTCACTGCGCAAGCCTACGGGGCTGACACACCAGACGAAGTATTTACTGTATTAAGCCAGACCCTCGCCGTATCTATAATTTTTGGAACTATTTTCATTGTCGCTGAACAACCGATTGTTTCTCTCTCTTTATTTTTGGTCGATTCCACAGACAAAGTGGAAACCCTAGCTAGAGAATATATGGGTATCCGGATCCTTTGTGCCCCCGCTACTCTGGCTAATATCGGTGTTTTAGGATGGCTAATTGGCCTCCAAAAAGTGAAAACAGCACTGGCACTGCAGGTCCTTATCAACGGGGTCAATATTGTTTTTGACGTTCTATTGGCCGTCCAACTGGAAATGGGGGTTAGCGGCGTTGCGTGGGCAACGGTGATAGCGCAATACGCTGGGCTACTTGCAGCGCTTTGGATAATAGCTAATACAAAACTGACCCTCGGAGCCAAAGTAGTTTGGCGTAGCATTGTAGATAGAACACGTCTCTCGAATCTTATGGGGATCAATCGGGACCTATTTCTTCGAAGCATCTGCGTCATCACATCCGTTGCCATGTTTACAGCACAAGGGGCAAAGATGGGTGAGCTTGTACTAGCTGCGAATGGAATTCTTATTCTTTTCTTATCCCTTTTAAGCCATGGATTGGATGGCTTTGCGCATGCGGCCGAAACTTTGGTAGGACACGCCATTGGGGAGAAAAATCGCGCTGGATTGCGAAAAGCAGTTGTAGAATCTACTAAACTCGCCCTATTTGTNTCGCTTGCCTACGTATGCCTATATGGAGCTTTAGGAAATTATATTATTTCTGCCATAACAGACATAAGGGCCGTACAACAAGAAACTGCAAAATATTTGATATGGGTAGTGATAGCACCTCTCATCTCNGTTTGGGCCTTCCAACTNGACGGGATTTTCATTGGCGCCACACGAGCCAAAGAAATGCGCAACGCCATGTTCGTGTCCTTCTTTGCCTACCTTTTAAGCATACTTGTCCTAGTCCCAATATTCGANAACCATGGATTATGGNTTGCATTTCTCATTTTTCTGAGCTTNCGNGGTATCACCTTAGGAGTCCGTTATCCACGGTTGGAGCGTGAATTAACATAGATCTTCTCAACTTTCAGATAAATTCAATAATAACGTGCTTGGCAAAGCTATAAAAAAGTGCATTTTATTTAGCATCTATGTTCATATCTGGATCACAGTAGGTAACTAGTAATGAAGATCGCGATTCCTAAGGAGACGCGCGGCGGAGAAACTCGCGTCGCCACATCCCCGGACATGGTTAAAAAGTTAGTCCAAACGGGAGCCCAAGTCGTTATTGAAGCAGGTGCGGGAGATCACTGTAANATTACCGATACAGCCTTTACCGAGGCAGGCGCATTCGTTGCCCCGGATGCCAAGGAAACGTATGCTGATGCTGAAGTCGTTTTGAAAGTTCGTGGCCCAATGACTAATGAAGAGGGAACGGACGAGCTTTCTTATATGAATCCAAACTCAATTCTCATTGGCTTACTTTCTCCTCTTCAAAATCCAGCATCAATTTCATCCTATGCTAAGTATGGGCTTACTTCGTTTTCCATGGAGCTTCTTCCGCGAATTAGTCGCGCGCAAAGCATGGACGTCCTTTCCTCCCAGAGTAACCTGGCCGGCTACAAAGCAGTCATAGATGCCGCAGAAGAGTTTGGCAGAGCTTTTCCAATGATGATGACGGCGGCTGGCACCATCGCCCCGGCCAAAGTACTGGTCCTTGGCGCAGGCGTTGCGGGATTACAAGCTATCGCAACAGCCANGCGTTNGGGTGCAGTTGTTTCCGCCTTTGACGTACGGCCCGCGGTTAAAGAGCAAGTAGAGAGCCTTGGCGCAAAGTTTATTGAGGTAGTGGATACGAGTGACCAAGATGCCGAAACAACGGGTGGCTATGCTAAGGAAATGTCTGAGGACTACAAAAAGCAACAAAGCAAACTAATACACGAGACGCTCAAAACACAGGATATCGTCATCACGACAGCCCTAATTCCAGGAAAACCCGCCCCCGAGTTGATACCGGGTTACATGCTTGAGGATATGAAAGGTGGATCCATCATTGTCGACCTCGCAGTAGAGGCCGGAGGTAACTGCCCGCTGTCAGAAATAGATAAAGTAATAGTAAAGCAAGGGGTGACGCTAGTGGGGCACAGTAACATGCCTGCACGAATTCCAGTGGACTCAAGCGCATTATTTGCGAGAAACCTCGTAAACTTTCTCACACCTATGATAGACAAGGAGTCCGGAAAGCTCTCTATTGACTGGGAAGATGAAATAATTTCGGGGACCCTAACAACACGTGGAGGTGAAGTGGTTCACCCAATGTTAAAGGATGAGGTTTAGCTATGGTCGATCCTTTTATTACCGATGTAACAATTTTTGTGTTGGCCGTATTCGTTGGCTATTATGTGGTGTGGAGTGTTACCCCTGCCCTTCACACCCCTTTAATGTCAGTGACAAATGCAATTTCGGGCATCATTGTGGTAGGCGCACTAATTGCTGTTGGAACCCAAATGTCCGGGATCGCAACAAACCCTGAGGATGGTTCGCTCAGTATATCCAAAACATTAGGCTTCTTCGCAGTGTTATTAGCGTCCATTAATATTTTTGGAGGCTTCATTGTCACCCAGCGAATGCTTCAAATGTTTAAGAAAAAGAAATANGGAAAGGAGCAGCCATGACAAGTAATCTTTCCGCAATTCTTTATCTTATCTCCGCTGTTTGCTTTATCCTTGCCTTAAAGGGCTTATCGTCACCTGCATCCGCCCGCTCGGGAAATATGTTTGGGATAGCAGGAATGACTATTGCTGTCGTAACCACCCTTCTGGCGCCTAATGTTTCCGCTTATCTCACCATCTTTGTAGCTGTAGCCGCGGGTGCCGCAATAGGAACGATCACCGCTCTCCGTATACAAATGACAGCCATGCCACAACTAGTGGCAGCTTTTCACAGTCTGGTTGGCCTTGCAGCGGTCTTAGTTGCTGCGGCCGCTCTTTATGCCCCTGAAGCGTATGGAATTGGCTCAAGCGGAGACATAAAATCAGCAAGCCTCATTGAAATGTCACTAGGGGCGGTCATAGGCGCCATTACATTCACAGGCTCGATCATTGCATTTGCCAAACTACAAGCCCTCATGAGCGGATCTCCAATTGTATTTCCGGGGCAACANCTGCTGAACCTCCTTGCAGGCCTTGTGATTATNGGCTTGATTGTNTTGTTTTGTTTAACTGGNGGCGNCAGCTACTCCGTTTTCTGGGCTATGATAGCCTTAGCCCTNCTNNTGGGTATTCTCATCATNATTCCCATTGGTGGAGCAGATATGCCTGTCGTTGTGTCCATGTTGAATTCTTATTCTGGATGGGCTGCTGCAGGTATTGGATTTACGCTACAAAACCCCGCATTAATTATAGTTGGAGCTTTAGTGGGATCTTCGGGTGCTATCCTAAGTTACATCATGTGCCGCGCAATGAATCGTTCCTTTTTTAGCGTAATACTGGGAGGATTTGGAGCGGAAACAAGTGGGACATCCTCAGATAACAGCGATAGAAATGCAAAAAGCGGTAGCTCNGACGATGCTGCTTTTATTATGAAAAACGCCCAAAACGTTATCATCGTGCCGGGCTATGGTATGGCAGTGGCCCAAGCTCAACACTCTCTTCGAGAGATGGCAGATTTGTTAAAGGACCAAGGCGTCAATGTGAAGTACGCAATACATCCTGTGGCGGGTCGCATGCCTGGACATATGAACGTATTATTAGCTGAAGCCAACGTGCCGTATGATGAGGTTTTTGAGCTAGAAGAGATCAATAACGATTTTGCTTCATGTGACGTGGCTTTTGTTATTGGTGCTAATGACGTAACCAACCCTGCAGCTAAGAAAGACCCNGCCAGTCCAATTGCCGGAATGCCTATATTAGATGTGGAGAAAGCTAGCACAGTACTATTTGTTAAAAGATCACTTTCTCCAGGATATGCGGGAATAGATAACGAGGTGTTTTACTCGGACAAGACCATGATGTTGTTCGGTGATGCCAAACAAATGGTTGAAGGTATAGTAAAAAGCCTTTAACTGAGGGTAGGAAGTGAGGCAGATTAAATGTCGGGTCAACTATGTGATTTTTCCGCTACAGATCTAGTTCACTTGTATAACTCTGGGGAAGCCTCTCCCGTGGAAGCAACCCAGTCTGTATTGGACAGAGTTAGCCTCCTTCAGAAAAAATATAACGCCTTCTGTCTTGTAGATGAAGAGAAAGCCCTCCGCGATGCCCAGGCGTCGGAAAATCGGTGGCAAAACAAGGAAGCCATTGGACTATTAGATGGAGTCCCAAGCACCATTAAAGACCTCATNTTATCAAAGGGGTGGGCTACGCTTAAGGGGTCAAGNACAACAGACCCAAATCANANNTGGNANGAAGACGCACCNAGTGTTGCNCGAATGCGGGAACAAGGNGTGGTCTTTGTAGGCAAAACAACTACGCCGGAATTTGGATGGAAAGGCGTAACAGACAGCCCCTTAANCGGAAGCACCAAAAACCCTTGGAACCCAGAGCTTACTTCTGGTGGTAGTTCAGGGGGAGCAGCTGTTGCGGCTGCACTAGGAATGGGACACCTCAATATAGGTTCAGACGGTGGCGGATCGATACGAATGCCCGCAGGCTTTTGTGGAATTTTTGGCCTGAAGGCAACTTTTGGCCTAGTACCTGCTTACCCTCANACTGTTATGGGCACTCTATCCCACCAAGGACCTATGACCCGGACAGTGCGAGATGCGGCGCGTATGCTTAGTATTATTAGTCAACCCGATCCGCGCGATTGGTATGCAGCCCCGTACCGTCCAATTGATTATGAACAAGATCTGGAGCAAGGCATTAAAAATGTAAAAATTGCTTTTAGCCCTTCATTAGGTTACGCGAAAGTAGATCCTCAAGTCGCCGAAAAAGTGCGCAAGGCAGTTGGTCTTTTCGAGCAACTTGGAGCCAAAGTAACGGAGATAGATCCACCCATAAGCGATCCAATTGAAGATATGATTACACTTTGGTCTGTTGGGTTGGCCGTCCTGGTAAATGAAACTCCAAAAGAAAAACAGGCCCTGATGGATGCCCCGCTGCGGGAACTGGCGGAATTGGGAAGCCAGGTGAGTAGCATAGAACTCAGAAAATCCGAAAAAGCTCGTGACCAATTAGCTGTCGCAATTACCCTTTTTCTGCAAGATCATGATTTTCTTATCACTCCCCAACTTCCACTAACCGCGTTTGAAGCAAATAATGAAGTGCCGCCCAACAGTGNAATGAAACGTTGGTGGGAATGGTCACCCTTCACCTATCCATTTAATTTGACACAACACCCAGCCGCGACTGTGCCTTGCGGTTTTACAAAAGAGCACTTGCCCCTCTCCATGCAAATAGTTGGNTCGCGTTTTGATGAAGCAAATCTATTGAGGTTNTGTCANGCTTTTGAAANGGCAGAACCTTTTAANATGCCNNCCATAGAGNAANAATAATTACNCGTTCNCTAGACATACATATTTTCTNTTAATTTAGGTAGGCCTTAATCTTCGCGCATGGCCTTTTTTCTGGCTAATTTTCNAGCTCGTCGAATAGCCTCAGCTTTCTCCCGCGCCTTCNTCTCAGAAGGTTTNTCGAAAGATCTCCGCATCTTCATTTCCCTAAAAATTCCCTCCCGCTGCATCTTCTTCTTTAGAGCACGAAGAGCCTGATCAACATTNTTATCACGCACCAAAACTTGCAAAATCTATCCTCTCAATCCACAGANTTTCTATAAGANAGCATGAAGTACCACAATCCGTGCNCTCTGTGAAGTCCTTCCAAAATTATAACAACGGGAGTATCTTGGGATTCGAGCCCAAACATGGACAAGTGGAATTTTAGGACTAACAACCATGGCCATATTGAAAATAGCAAAAATGGGACATCCCATTCTTAAGGAGGTTGCTAAAACGGTTGACGACCCCACTAGCCGCGAGATCCGCGAGCTTTTGGATAATATGAGAGAGACAATGACTGATGCAGGAGGAGTGGGCCTGGCAGCTCCCCAAATCTACGTTTCTCTGCGAGTGATGATATTTCAGATTCCAACAGAAGAGGAAGGCCAGGACACAGGTTTTGAGGAGCAAGTCCTAATAAATCCAGAATTACAATTTCTAGGGAATGAGAAAGAGAATGGATGGGAAGGATGCTTATCTGTCCCAGATCTTCGAGGATCAGTACCTCGGTATACACACATCAATTACCAAGGGTGGGACCAAAATGGAAAACAAATCAACCGCGAAGCTTATGGGTTTCATGCCCGGGTCGTGCAACACGAATACGACCACCTAGATGGTATTCTTTATCCCATGCGCATGGATAAGCTAAATAGCCTTCATTATGTCTCGGAGATGCGTTTTAACGCAGATTAAAGTAACTTTTGGAACATGATCATATGCCATTAGCATCAAATTTTGAAACCGAACGTACCAAAATTTTGGAGACTCTACTGAGGCAGGATCCATTTCTTGGATGGACAGAAGCAAATATTCGAAACATAGGCCTGGGTTTGGGATTTGATCAACGGACTATAATAAGAATTTTCCCGGGCGGAGTTCGTGACCTTATTCTTGCACACGGCGCAGCGATTGATTCGGAAATGCTAACTTCTGCTAGTCTCTTGGCACTCCTAGATATGCCCGTAAGGCAACGTATAAGCACCCTAATAATGCTTAGAATTCAAGCTATGTCTCCTCACCGAGAAGCCGTATCACACCTCATTCCTTTATTGTACTCACCCCAATACCTCTCAAGAGGCGCAGAAGTCCTTTACCATAGCATAGACCTAATGTGGCGATCCGCTGGCGATGCCGCCACGGATTTCAACTACTACTCCAAACGCTCTCTCCTCACAGCAGTCTACTGTTCCACCGTACTTTATTGGCTTACAGATGATTCTCCAGACTATCTAGAAACCCAAGCCTTCCTTGAGCGGAGAATAGGCAACGTAATGTCTATTCAAAAAATAAAGCCGAAGATTAAGAAATGTTTCCCAAAAATAGAAAGTTCAATATTGCCGCTATTCAAGGNCCTTAAGTCACTTCGTGGAGCACANTAAAACTGTTCGACTNAGACTATCCACAACTATTTTAAAAGCGTTTTCAGGCGAGTCACGTGTCCCATTTTTCGCCCTACCCTAGTCTCACCTTTGCCGTAAAGATGTAGTCTTTGGCTAGGATCCGCCAAATAAAGAAACCAATCATTGACCTCATCACCAAGAAGATTTTGCATCTCCGCATCTGCACTCCTGGCGCAACTGCCAAGGGGTAGCCCACAAATGCATCGTATCAACTGCTCAAATTGACTTGAGGCACAAGCTTCAATCGTCCAATGACCNGAATTATGGGGTCGCGGCGCCATCTCGTTGATTGCAATTGCGCCGTCCTTCATGACAAACATCTCCACAGCCAAGACGCCCACCAAGTCAAGACTAACAGCCAAATGTTTGGCTGCGGTAATAGCCTTTTCCTTTGTTTCTGAGCAAATTCTAGCAGGGACAATGCTTCTGTGTAAAACATAGTTTTTATGTTCATTCTCTACTGGATCATAACATTGAACGTCACCAGTTTGTGCTCTTACNACAATTACAGAGATTTCTCTCTCATAATTCATCCACCCCTCTAACACACCGGGGCCACCGCCTATATGGTTCCATGCATCACTTAAATTATCGCCAATTTTGACCTTTATCTGGTTCTTCCCGTCGTAGCCAAATCTTGTACTTTTTAAGAGTCCTGGTAGCCCAAGTTCATTTAGGGATACCTGTAATGTTCCGAGGTCAGTAACCCGCCAATAAGGTGCAGTCGGTATCCCCAATTTGTTGCAGAAGTCCTTCTCGGAAACGCGGTCTTGCGCAATCTCTAATATGNCTGGTTTTGGATAGACAGGCACCAACTTTTGGACTTCACGCAAACTATTAACTGGGATGTTTTCAAATTCATAAGTTGCGACATCAACCTCTTGGGCGAAACTCTTTAGGCGTTCTTCGTCTGCATACGAAGCAATTGTATAGGAGCGACTAACCTCGATGGCAGGGCTAGCCATTTCATCTGAATAAATGTGGGCATGATATCCCATTCGCGCCGCGGCCACCGCCATCATTCTTCCCAGTTGACCTCCCCCAAAAATTCCTACTACGGATCCCGGTGGTAGCGCTATATGATCTTTAACCCGCACAAACAGTCTCCCTCTATCTAGCTTGCTTCTGGGGCATCAGGAACGGATCGTGTCTGCTTCATCCGAAATTCTTTAAGAGCCTCCTCTACCTTTGAGTTGGATAATCCGACTATAGCCGCAGAAAATAGGGCACCATTGATAGCGCCTGGCTTCCCAATAGCCATGGTTCCAACAGGAACACCACCCGNCATCTGCACAATTGACAACAGGCTGTCCAATCCCTTTAAGCTATGACTTTCGATTGGAACACCAATTACGGGTACAGTTGTTAGAGAAGCTACCATACCTGGCANATGNGCTGCTCCACCGGCCGCAGCAATAATAACGCGAATCCCCCTCCCTTCTGCACCCTCGGCATACTCAACTAGACGCTTAGGTGTCCGATGAGCCGAAACTACCCTCACCTCATGCAGCACACTAAGGGAAGTTAACGTATCCGCAGAGTGACGCATGGTATCCCAGTCAGACTGGCTTCCCATGATTAATCCAACCTCTGGAGCTCCCTCGTCCATAAAATTCGCCTCCAAAAAAATTATACCTACTATTATGATTGGAGCCGAGGTTTGTAGCAAGGGACAGGAATTTTTTAACGCATGCCCCCAAGAACTCTAACGCTTTCTTGCGGTCCAGCCTTGGTATATTGTCACTCCTCTTAATCCATTAGTCCCATAGAGTAACATCGTGATTGATGTACAGATGACAAACTCTACTTCTTTAAGGTTCTGGAATTTTTCCTTAACCTATTATCAACACCCCAAGATTCCGGAAATTCTGCTTGGACTCCAGAATTTGCAGGGGGTAGATATAAATCTCACACTCTTAGCTTTGTGGGTTGGCCGGGTTGAGGGAACTGCTCTTCTAAAACACCACTTCCAGACACTCGACTCATCAATTGCAGATTGGCGTCACAAC
This sequence comes from Rhodospirillaceae bacterium, assembly GCA_002728255.1. NCBI lineage: Bacteria > Pseudomonadati > Pseudomonadota > Alphaproteobacteria > Rhodospirillales > Rhodospirillaceae > Rhodospirillaceae bacterium. The sequence continues at coordinate 31,413 of PBWV01000013.1, forward strand.
GTTATCCAACCCCTTCGGAAAATTCGCCAAACCGTCAAAGTCCAAACTGCCTTATCCTCCAATTTCTCCGATAACTTTCTCGGTATGACCGCGGACATTGAATTAGAATCAGAACGTATATGTCAGGCGCTTCTATGCCAAGAATATCTAGGTTTGAAAAACCTATCAAAGGGCTCCAATAAAAAAGGTCTTGCTGCTAGCAATTTGAGTAATTATTTTTCTTTGTTAGCCCTCCCTAAGAGCCCAAATAACATCGAAACTAGGCACAAATTAGTGAATTTTGCTGAAGAGATTGTGTCGCCACCCCCNTAATTATTCCCCTCCTGCTCCGCCCGTGATTTTGCCAACACTCTCGCCCCACCTAACGACGCTATCAGGGGCAATGCCGAATAAGTCCAACACTCTAGCTATGCTATGATCCACCATTTCATGTAGATCTTTAGGACGGGTATAAAAAGCTGGGACTGGAGGGGCTATTACCACTCCCATATCAGATAAAATTTTAAGATTCCCTAAATGAACAGAATGGAGCGGGGTTTCTCTAACCATTAGTACCAAACGCCGCTTCTCTTTAATGGCTACATCAGCAGCTCTTGTTAACAAGTTACTAGTAACACCTGAAGCTAATTCTCCTGCTGTTCGCATTGAACAAGGAGTGATAATCATCCCCAAAGTTTGATAGGAGCCGCTCGCAGGGGCAGCAGCTATATCATCTATTTTGTACCAGCGGTCCGCCAGCGCTTTAACCTCTGAAACCTTCATTATGGTTTCATGCGCCAAAGCAACCTCCGCAGATTGACTCATAACCAAATGGGCTTCAATGTCCAACGTTTCTAGCATCTGCAACAAACGAATGCCATATATTGCTCCCGATGCACCCGTCATGCCAACAATCAAACGATCAGCCATCTTGTTTTCCAATTATTCTGGCTATGGTGCCAGACGTGCTGTAGCCAGGTTCTAGCTCCACCAATAAGACTTTTCCACCTCTGCCCTCCACGAAATCAGCACCCACCACATCGGCTCTATTATAATCTGCACCTTTGACCAACAAATCGGGAGAGATGGTTTGAATTAAGGATTCAGGAGTATCCTCCTCAAATATAATAACTAAATCTACATCTGATAGGGCAGCTAGAATTTTAGCTCTGTCGCCTTCCTTTTGAACGGGCCTTCCCACACCTTTAAGGCGAGCCACAGAGGAATCACTATTTAACCCCACAACTAAATGGTCACAAGATTCCCGAGCTTGATGAAGCAATGAAAGATGACCTGGATGTAGGATATCAAAACAGCCATTAGTAAAGCCAACCCGTTGACCCATTTTCCGCCAATCTTTGATTACCTCGGCCGCCGCCTCCCTAACAACCAATTTATCGGTCCCGCCAGCTAAACGATTATGCAATACCGCGTGATGAAGATCACTTACTGAAATAGCTGCCGTACCAAGCTTGCCTACAACCAGGCCTGCCGCAATATTGGCAATGTTTGCCGCCTCTGTCGGTTCAAGACCTACCGCAATTGCCGCTGCAAAAACTGCCACCACAGTGTCACCAGCTCCAGACACGTCAAATACTTCCTGAACCTGGGCCGGGATATGGGTAGCGCTTCTCGCATCTATAAGGGACATCCCCTCCTGGCTCCTTGTAACTAGGAATGACTTAACGTCATGCTCCGCAAGAAGATCTCGTGCAGCTGAGATAATGGACTGCTCATCGTTTAGTATTTTTCCTGAAGCCAGGGCCAATTCTGCATTATTCGGGGTCACAAAATCCGATCCCGAATACCTTCCAAAGTTTTGCCCTTTGGGGTCCACGATTACTGGTTTACCTAGTTCCCTTGTTCTATTTATTACACTTTCAATCACTGGATCCGACAAGACACCTTTGCCATAATCAGACAAAATAACCGCGTCGCAGCCAGAAATGGCGTCGAGTGCTGCTAACCGGATGTCNGACTCAGTTGCAGGAGCAAGAGATACATCTGTTTCCTGATCCGCTCTCAGTAATTGCTGTCCCTCAGCCATATAGCGTGTTTTTATAGTGGATGGTCGCCCCGACTCACGAAGCAAATATGCTTCCACATTTTCCAACCGGGCCACCAAATCTGTCAATCGCTTTCCCCCTGAGTCTGTACCAATGGCACTGACAAAGGTGCAATGTGCGCCCAAGGCAACAACATTTCTCACTACGTTACCCGCCCCACCAAGCATAGTAGTCTCGGTATCCACATGTATAATTGGGATTGGACCCTCCGGCGAAATCCGTCCGACACTTCCATATAGAAACCGATCCAACATTAGGTCTCCGACGCACAAGACCCGCGCTTCAGCCAATTTGGCTATACCAGCAGTTAAATGATTAAGATCAACCCGCATTGGATTATAGAGACCAAATTATCCCAATTACTCTGTCGTTTCCGGATTCTCTGCAGCTCCTTTCGAAGCCCGCTTGGATGATTTTGCGGCCCTTAACACCTCTGATTCCAATTCGATTTGCCTGCAGATCCCCAGGAGAACCGGATCCTGAGGTTTAATATTTACTATATTCCAGTGGGTTCGGTCACGCACAGCGGTTATAGTCGTCTTAGTAGTTCCCAATAACCGGGAAATCTGAGCGTCCTTAAGCTCTGGATGATATTTTATCAGCCAAGAAATCGCATTAGGCCTATCCTGCCTCTTGGAAACCGGTGTATAACGCGGGACTTTTCGCCGAAGATTGGCCACTCCTTCCTTAGTCTTAACAAGTTTCACCTTTGCATTTTCATCTGCTTCACACCTAGTGATTTCGTCCTTTGACAGTTGGCCATTAGCTAACGGATCTTGNCCCATTATCCCCACTGCTACCTCACCATCGGCGATTCCCTGTACCTCTAACGGATGCATATCGCAAAAGTCCGCAATTTGCTGAAAAGTAAGCGTTGTATGTTCTACCAGCCACACTGCTGTAGCCTTTGGCATTAAGGGCATTATTTTATCCTCACTTGCTTGGTTCAGAGCTGATCCAAAGCCCTACGACTAACTAAGGCCCATAAAAACCAATTTATGACACCTTAAAACGAAATCACGTATCAACAATAGCATATTCAAGAAGACATCAACACTTTCACAAAAATTAAAATCACAGAAACCGACTGAGCCAAAGCTAGTCATTTCTTAGGTCCGCAATACAATCTTCCCAATATGTTCACTGGACTCCATCAGAGAATGGGCCTTCGGAGCCTCAGAAANAGGGAATTTCTTATATATTATGGGATTTACTTTACCTGCTTCCACAAGTGGCCAGACGTTTTGCTCTACCGCCCGTGCCACCGCCTCTTTCTCTGCTATGGACCGGGGCCTTAGAGTGGAGCCAGTAATAGTCAGCCATTTAAGTAANACCGGGCTTAAATCTAATTTAACGCTAGACCCCCCTTGGAAAGCAATGAGGACAAGTCGGCCATTTTTCTTGAGAAGAGACAGGTTCTGTTCAATATAGTCCCCACCCACCATATCCAAGATCACATCCAATCCTTCATCTTTCAAAAGCTTGGCCATTTCTTCCCTATAATTCTCCTTCTTATAATTAATAGCGTGCTCAGCACCAAGTTCCTCACAAACCCGACACTTGTCTGAAGAGCCAGCGGTAGCAAAAACACGAGCACCAAAATGGCTAGCTAATTGAATAGCCAAAGTCCCAATACCGCTGCTACCCCCATGAATTAAAATACTCTCTCCACTAACCAATTTTCCCCGCTCAAAAATGTTTTCCCAGACGGTAAAGGTACACTCAGGTAAAACTGCCGCTTCAGCCATGCTCAAACGATGAGGCACTGTCAAACAATGTCCGATATGGGCTATACAATATTCAGCATAGCCGCCTCCAGAAACCAATGCACAAACAGCCTGACCCAGTTTGTCAGCACTCACCCCACTGCCGACCGCACATATTTCACCAGCCACCTCCAATCCAGGAATATCGGAAGCCCCTGGTGGCGGTGGGTACAAGCCTTTTCGCTGCATAATATCNGGCCGATTTATCCCTGCTGCTGAAACCCGGATCAGCACCTCACCTGCATTTGGGTTGGGCAGNTCNCGTTCTGCTAAAACGAGTGCATCTGGCCCCCCAAAGTCCGAAATCTTAATAACCTTCATGATTTNTGGGAGGCTTCCAAGCCCGTCTATAGGCATAATACCATCCCCTCCCTTGCAACCACAGCATTTCCCATGACATCACACACCTGTTGTTCAATTAGATCCATATCATTGTCATCGTGTTCGGGATTATGATGGAACACAATGAATTGCTTTACACCGGCTCGCTTCGCAACTTTAACGCCTTCTTCCCACGTAGAGTGTCCCCAACCGACCCTATTTTTATAATCATCTGGCGTGTATGTGGAATCGTAGATTAATATGTCCGCCTTTTCGGCCAAACCTACAATATTTTCGTCGATATGATCCGGGAAGTGCTCAGTATCAGTTACGTAGCAGACGGATTTACCCTTATAATTGATACGATAGCCTGTCGCTCCATTAGGATGGTTAAGAGCCACTGTTTGCACCTCAACGCCATCGACTGGCCTCAAAGCATCACCCGCAACAAAATCGTGGAATGTTATTGCCGCCTTTAAGTCACCTAACTGTATTGGCCAAAGAGGATCCATCATCAAGCCATCAAAAACCTGCCGGACTGGACGACCCGGAGAAAGATGCCCCCCCCAGATGTTTAAGTTAGTATTTTCCCGAAACAAGGGTTGGAAAAAAGGGAATCCGCACACATGATCCAAATGGGTATGGGTCAAAAATAAATGCGCTTTCAACGGTTCCCCCTGTCCTAAACTGTCTGCTAGTTCTCTCAGTCCGGTGCCGGCATCCAATATTAATAGCTCTTGGCCACACCTAACNTCGACGCATGATGTGTTTCCCCCATATCGTACCGTTTTAGGACCCGGACACGCGATGCTTCCCCTCACCCCCCAAAATTTCAATCTTAGGCNATTCTCCGCACCCATTTGATTACTTTTGCGCATATTAGGCCCTACCAAAAAGTTCTATCGAAGTACTCGAAAATTTATCTAAAAAGTAGAANTTCAAAAGATAAGCATTTTCGGACAAGGCCGTAGATAATTCTTGTGTAGCCTCCTGGCAAGCAAATACTGGCCCACTTGGGGCGAGTTGGCAGCGATAGGAGTATAACTTGAGTAAAATATAATCTATTTAGGGAAATTGACGCGGAAATCGTGTTGCCTCCGAAGAATAGCACTATTAATAATACGATATAGTTGGTTGCTGGGGCTAGCGTTACTATAGGTTCCTGCTAGATAATTACTGTCAAATGGACATTGGGTAATGGACGCAGATTATGCCGATATTTTTATCGAGGAAATTCAAAAGCGAAAACATGTAATTTTTCCAGAGCAGAAAGACATGTTTAACGACGTCCTATATCGTGCTGTGCACAACTGTATCAAAATACTAAATAACAGCGACGCTTTATACCACGATACCGAACACACAATACTAGTAACCCTTTGCGGCCAAGACATCTTCGTTGGACGAAAGATAGTTAAAAACGACGTAAATATAGATGACTGGATACACTATAGTATATCGTTACTCTTTCACGACATTGGCTATTCCAGAGGAATCTTAAGGGGCGATAACGATTCTAGACAAGTGATAGATTTTAATGGGGAGTCCATCCAGATACCCCCTAACGCAACTGATGCCTTCCTTACTCCTTACCATGTTGAAAGATCGCAAATTTTTCTGAATGAGGCTGAGTGGACAGGGGATTTGGATACACAGTTGATTTGTGATTTCATCAAAAACACTGAATTTCCTATCCCTAAAGATAGAATCCATGGGATAAACGACACCAAAAATAGAGAACTGACAAACTTGGTTTCCTCTGCTGATTTAATAGGCCAACTAGGTGACCCTGGATATTATCGTAAAATTCCTGCTTTGTTTTATGAATTTGAGGAGACTGGAGCTAATAGCAAGCTTGGCTACGACAACCCCATGGACTTAAAAAAGTCATACCCTTCGTTTTTCTACAACTATGTACAACCCCACATTGCACAAGCGAGCGAGTATCTATCTTTAACGGCTAGTGGTAGACAGTGGAACTCAAACTTGAATTTTCATGTTTTCTTTGAGGAGCATAGGGCAATCCTCTCCAACCAAGGGTTGGAATTATTAAATGTGATCAGCGAAAAGTTAAAAGTAGAACAAGATTTTGAATCTTCCCTGAGATTTATCCTAAGCCGGATCTGTGCTTTCCAGAAATGGCCAGTCGGCCACGCTTATGTGAGACCTGAAAACATAGATGATGAGGCCTGCATGGAACCCACTAGGGTTTGGCACCTGGAAAGCTCTTCCGCAGCTCTGGATACATTTGTTTCCGTCACATCAAGAACCATTTTTAAAAATGGTGAAGGGCTCCCGGGCAGAGTTTCGGTTTCTGGTCGGGCGGAGTGGGTGGAGGATGTGACTATAGATCCCAATTTTCCAAGAGCGAAGCTAGCACAAGATATTGGAGTAAAGGGCGCCTTTGCCTTTCCAGTCTCGGACAAACTTGGCGTTCGCTATGTCCTCGAATTTTTTAGCCTCGAGGTTGAAGAACCCGATATCCCGACCTTATCATTCATGTCACAACTCGGTTACGAAATGTCCAANTATTTGTGAGGTGGTAGCATGTTCAAATTTGCCTCTGTAGAGACTGATATCTTTTTTGAGCACCTCAGCACACTGTGCGATAGCCACTTCCGAGATGATCCTCTACTGGAACATCAAATAAAATCAATGGCAGCACTGGCGTTTTCGACTATGTCTAAAAGCGACAGTCTTCTCTTTTCCCTGGATTACACCATTAAGTGCGCTATCATTGCCCTAGATGTCGTTCATGGCCAAGTCATACAAACGGGGCAGGCTGACGCACACAATATGCGGCAGATTTTGTGCGCTACCCTATTNTGCCGTGTTGGGATCCTACGAGGGTTGTTTATAGAGGATAAAGAACCAACCTTCTTAAAACCTAATCGTGAAATGATTACCTTGCCCTACACCCAAACAGACTCTGCTTTATGGCAGCATTGTGCTGATCGCAGTTGCATGTATGTTCGCTCAAAACTTGCAGATGTTTCTTATCTCGATGTTGAACCTATTACCGATGCGATCCAATGTGCTGATTTTACCAAAACTACTCTCCCAGGAAATCTTAGTCACCTGAGTAACATAACCAGGGCCTGCCAAATAATTGGTTTAATGTCCAATTTGGACACTAACCGAGCAACCTTGAAAATGTTTTTATCTGCGAGAGAAGGTGGGGTTTTGAACCGGTTTGGACTGAAAACTTTAGATCAGTTCCGGGATGGCTATCAAAAATACTTCTGGGAACACCTGTTTACCGATATTACCGACGTGATTTCTATTCTCGAAGAAACTGACACTGGGTTTCAAAGAATGGTAGGCATATACCAACAAGTCTGAGAGATGGACATAGAGTTTACATATTGGTGAATTTGGATCTCGGAGACCTTCATTAAAGGGATTACTGTCAGCATGGAAGAAGAAGATCTTGAAAAACCTGATAAAATGTTTACACCCCCCATGTTAGAGCCTCTGTCTGTTGACTACCTACAAGAGTACCTCGTAATCCTCCAAAAGGAAATGAACCGGGTAAATGAGGAAATTCAGAAAAAATCACTTCTNAAGCTCAAAGCGGAATCATTCTTTAGAAAGACTTGACCTTGGCAAAAAATAAAACCTTGAAACTTGGCACGTTATCTCTTCATGCCGGACAACAACCGGATAGCGATTTTGGGTCACGAGCAGTGCCGATTTATCAAAGCACCTCTTACGTATTTGGAGACGTTGACCACGCTGCCTCTCTCTTCAACCTTGAGAGAGCTGGCCATATCTATTCGCGGATAAGCAACCCCACGGTTTCTGTTTTGGAAGAAAGGTTAGCTGCGTTGGAAGAAGGGGTTGGTGCAATTTGTACAGCTAGCGGAATGGCTGCCTTGCATTTGGCTGTCACCACCCTCATGGATTCAGGCAGTCACATAGTTGCCTCTAAAAATATTTATGGAGGTTGTTACAACCTATTCAAGCATACTCTTCCCCGGTTTGGGATAGAAACTAGCTTTGTNGATGCCCGNGCTATTGACCAATTTGAAGCCTCGATACAGCCCAANACCCGCTTGGTGTTTGGCGAAACTCTGGGAAATCCTGGTCTNGAAGTCTTNGATATTCCNCGNCTANCTGAAATTNCTCACTCGGCTGGCATCCCGTTAATGATCGACAATACTTTTGCTACCCCATACCTCAGCCAACCGCTCAAGCTTGGCGCAGATATTGTTATGCACTCGGTAACAAAATTTTTAGGTGGACATGGGGTAGCAATTGGCGGAGCTCTAATAGACAAGGGCTCCTTTGATTGGAGTGGTGGAGAAAAGTTTCCAAATATGACACAGCCCTACGAGGGATATCATGGGTTAAAATATCAGGANGAGTTTGGTCCNGGNGCTTTTTTAATGCGGGCNCGAACNGAAGGTCTNCGNGATTTNGGCGCTTGNATGAGTCCCTCTAATGCATTCTACATAATATTNGGAGTAGAAGATGCGCATGTCAGGATGAANCANCATGTAGCTAACACNNGAGAAATTGTTGAATTNTTGAACCAACACGATGCGGTTGAATGGGTNAGNTATCCTGAGCTTGCTGGNCANCCNGANTTTGAATTAGCCAANACNCTGTTACCCAAAGGCTGCGGGGCAGTCCCTTCTTTNGGCATAAAAGGGGGNAGAGAAGCNGGAAANAAATTNATCGAAAGNCTTAAAGTNTTTTCCCACTTGGCNAACGTCGGTGATGCNAAATCNCTAGTCCTGCACCCAGCTAGCACAACACACCAACAAATGTCAGACGCAGAGTTACAAGCTGCAGGAATTGGCACAGACCTAGTCCGCCTATCCATAGGCTTAGAAGATTCAGAGGATCTAAAGAACGACTTACAGCAGGCCTTAAGAGCATCCCAAAAGAGTTGAGCAATGGATATTCATGTAAACGATAAACTAGTTAAGCTTGAAACTGGAGGGCGGGAGTTTGATCCCTCCAAACCAAACTTGGTTTTTGTCCACGGGGCGGGTATGGACCACACCGTATGGGCTTTACAGAGTCGCTATTTTGCTCACCATGGATTTTCTGTAATAGCCGCAAATCTTCCTGGACACGGGGGATCCCAAGGCCCTTGTTTATCATCCGTAGAAGAAATGGCTGACTGGCTCATCACTTTGATAGGATCACTATCGTGCGGTCGGGTAGGCCTTGTTGGCCATAGTATGGGCGCCCTTGTTACCCTAGAAACCGCTGCAAAAAGGCCTGACTTAGTATCGTTCCTAAGCTTACTCGGTGTTTCTGTACCGATGCCAGTCAATGCAGACCTACTGGCCAAAACCAAAAATTCTGTCCCAGAGGCTGTGGAATTGATCGTGAACTGGGCCTTCGGAAGGCGGGCACAAATTGGCGGGACAAGGACGCCGGGATTCTGGATGCTTGGAGGAGGCCGGCAACTCCTAATGAAAAGTAAAAATGGCCAGCTACATGCTGATTTCAAGGCGTGCAACGAGTATTTAAATGGCCTAAGTGCCGCAAAAAATATCAAGTGCCCCACCCTTATTGTAGCGGGCGCTGACGACAAAATGACCCCACCGGGCAGTATTAAAANTATAGCTGAAAANATAACNGGNTCNNANACTGCNGTTATNCCNAGNGCTGGCCACATGATGATGATAGANACNCCGGATGAANTACTCCAANCTCTCTGGGANTTNGCCNGNTCAAATTCNACNGTTNNCTAATNATGCCNGAANAAAAACCACGCACACGATCCGACTACTCCTACTTTGATACGGTAGACACCCGCTGGAATGATAATGATACCTATGGACACCTAAACAATGTTATCTACTACGAATTATTCGATACTGTAATTAACCGATATCTCATCAAGTTTGGCAACCTAGACATCAAAAATGGTGATATTGCTGGCATAATTCCAGAAACCCATTGTAAATATAGAAANCCTGTCCGGTTTCCCGATAAGCTAGATGTAGGTTTGAAAGTAGCTCGACTTGGAAAATCAAGCGTCACCTATGATAGTGCCCTCTTTAGACCAGAGGAATCCGATGCATCCGCTGAGTGCTACTTTGTTCACGTTTTCGTAAATCGGGCACAGCAGCACCAACCTGTCCAAATTCCCGGAGATCTGAGAGCGGCCCTCGCCCAACTATCCACCAAGGGCCCCGACTCACTCTAGAGAGGCCTCCACGGCCTAGCCCGCAACAAAACCTTTGAATCTTTTATTAAACCTTGCCACCTGGCCTCCGGTATCAACAAGATGGGTCCCGCCACCTGTCCAAGCTGGATGGGTCAGAGGATCTACGTCCAATTTTAAGGTGTCCCCTTCTTTTCCCCACGTTGACCGCGTCTTATACTCTGTACCGTCAGTCATGACGACGTTAATTTCATGGTAATCAGGATGTACGTCTTTTTTCATAATACCTATCCTAGTATATGCTGGAGTGTATAACCGACCTAGGAACTCGGCTCAAGTGCCTAATGAGGAAAGTTTAAACACATTCTACTGCCAGTCTGAGAGAAATTTATGTCCCAAAGACCACATGATTTATTCCCTCCGCTTAGACCAATAAGCAATAAATACGTAGACGTAGGAGATGGCCATACTCTCTATCTCGAAACGTTTGGAAATCCGAAAGGAATTCCGGCCATATTCCTACACGGCGGTCCGGGAAGCGGATGCAATCCCGACCAAGCCCGCCTCTTTAATCCAGACCACTACCATGCAATACTCCTCGATCAACGCGGTTCTGGGAGAAGCACCCCAAAACGCTCGCTGGAGAACAATACTACACAATGTCTTATCTCTGATATAGAGGTAGTAAGGGAAACCTTATCAATAGAGAAGTGGGTCGTGGTTGGAGGATCCTGGGGTTCCACGCTAGGGCTTGCATATGCTCAGCAACATCCAGGGAGNGTCTACGGATTAGTTTTACGAGCAATTTTTTTGGGAACCTCCGAAGAAACCGAATGGGCTTTTGGGGTCGGTCCCAGAACCTTCTATCCAGACCTTTGGGCCAAATTTATACAGTTAGTGCCAGAAGCCCAGAGGCACAACCCTATTCCGCATTTCGGCAAACGATTAGAAAACGCCGACCCTAAAATCCATATTCCCGCCTCTCAGAATTGGGGCCANTTTGAGCGAATACTTTCATCTCTTTTACCCAGTTCCACNGACCTCCCTTCCGCCATGACCAGTGGAGAAACCCAAAACCTGGGAGGCACACCCAACACACCCTTCATAGAATGGCATTACATTAAGCATAATTGGTTTCTCGGCCCCAACCAGCTCCTAGAGGGCGCTGCCCGTCTTCAGGGANTTCCAGGGATCCTAATCCAGGGACGTTACGATATGCTATGTCCCCCAAAAACCGCCCATCGACTTGCTCAACATTGGACTGACGCCGAACTTCGGATCGTACCCTGCGCTGGCCATACCGCGACGGAACCCCAAATTANAACAGCTTTAATAGAAGCTTTAAGAGACCTAAGAGAGCGAATACCTTCCCTGCCTTTCCACTCAGACAGCTAAAACTTTATACGCAAACTTCCCTCTAAAGCGTTTGCATCTCCTCCAATACTATCCAGTCTCCTTGAACCTACAATTCCGCCACTTAAAGCATCGCCAATTTCAAATTCTAACCCGCCTCGAAGACCTAGACTTGCTCCGACACCAAATTCCCAACCCTTTCGAAAAGCCGAAATCGGGGAAATGTCTTTGTAAGAGAAGAGACCACCTAAGAAAGGCTCAATGCGACCAAGCGCCAAACCTAACCGGGCATCGATGAGCTGTTTAGGCCCTTTCTCGTACCCTTCTGAAAACCAATTATGATTTTCGATTAACCCTCTACCCTTATCTACCAAGTGTTGACTCAAATTAACTCGGCCGTGCAAATTCATACCCCTGACTTTATGATATGAGCTCAATCCCACCGATGAAAACCATCTCCATTGAGACTTACTCCCTGGCACTCCCGATTGATCTCTTGACGAAATAGCAAGATCTCTATTCGATAACATGCTGTACCCTATCTTCATATCAAGCGACATAATATTACCTACTATGAACTTCGCGTCTGGTCCAATTGATATGATTCTCGATCCTAACTCTGATAGGCCAACACTATCGCCTGTCGACCACTCATCGTTCCACAAAACATTGCCATCTCCCACAAAGACCTTCAGGGCCAAGTCCGTTTCCAGCCACTCGCCTCCCTGACCCAGTACAAATTCTTCCTCGAAAATTGACTGAAACTGCTCCGGGGACAAAGGCCTGTGTTGCCCCAAACCTTCCACAGAGAAGGCAATACTGGACGCAACCCAGCACAGTAACGCGTTTCGAAGCACTACTAGCAATGTAAGTTCCTTTTGGCTCTGTCCGAATGGCACAGACAACAACAAGTATCACGTTCAGAATACAATACTACATTTTAACTTGGTGGCAGTAATAATTGATATTCCTTCACATTTAACGAAAGGAATGGGCATTCCCTCCACAGAAGGAGCCCAATTATTTCAAAACTAATAAAATTAGTTAGGATTTTATTATAAGTNTCTATTATTTAATCGTTATTTTTATACCGTATTGCATAAATCAACAAGGTTACTTGTAGCCCTTCCCAAGCATATTTGGCTGCAGACCTTTGATTAATACAATCTCACTTAGAAAAAGTGCTTAGCTGAAAACGTCGCCCCAGCTTCCCTTGGTGGCCGCCTTGCTATATTCGGTGGCACGATTCTCAAAAAAATTAACGTGCTCCACCCCGTTAATCATCTCTTCGACCCACGGAAGTGGGTTTTCTGTAATTTCNAAGCAAGGATCCAAACCAAGCTGCCTGAGTCGACCATCCGCTACGAACCGAATATATCTCTTAACATCGGTTCCCTCCAAACCCTCAACTCCCCCAAGTTCAAAGGCGCGATCAATAAAAGCATCTTCATGGGATACAACTTTCAAACATATTTCCTGGAGTTCCTGATCCAGGGAATTAGAACGTAATTCTGTATTTTCCGACATAAACGTGGAAAACAACCTTATCATAGAGTTGGTGTGCAAAGTCTCATCGCGCACTGACCAGGAAACAATCTNCCCCATCCCTTTCATTTTATTAAATCGAGGAAAATTGAGAAGGATAGCAAAACTTGCAAACAATTGAAGGCCTTCCGTAAATGCACCAAAAGTCGCTAATGTACAGGCGATTTCTCTCTTCGAATCGGATTTGAATGCTTGCAAAAAATCGTACTTGTCTTTCATCTCCTTATACCGCAAGAACGCAGAGTACTCGATTTCTGGCATGCCAATTGTATCCAGAAGATGAGAATATGCGGCGATATGAACAGTTTCCATGTTAGAAAAGGCCGCCAGCATCATTTGTATTTCAGTTGGCCGAAAAACTCTTGAGTAGTGNCTCATATAACAATTATTTACCTCGACATCGGACTGGGTAAAAAATCGAAAAATTTGGGTCAGGAGGTTTCTTTCTTGGGGGGTCAAGATCCGATGCCAATCCTTGACATCGTCTGCTAGNGGCACTTCCTCAGGCAACCAGTGTATCTGCTGTTGTTTTAACCATGCGTCGTAGGCCCAGGGATACTTAAAGGGTTTGTATACCGGATCCGCATCAAGAAGACTCATCTGGAGGAACTACCTATCATTGACAAGCGAGACATTCATCATAATCTACAGCACTACCAGGAGGGTCAGCATCCAAGGAGGACGAAGTGACGCCCGTTTCCCCCAGGGTGGCAATGGTATCTGCTCGTTGAAGAGACTTTGATCTACAATAATAAAGGCTTTTTACTCCCTTCTTCCAGGCACTGAAGTGGATTCCATGTAGATCTCGTTTATGAATATCTGCTGGCAAAAAAAGGTTCAGAGATTGAGACTGACAGATGAATTTTGTTCTGTCTGCTGCTAATTCAATTAACCACCTCTGATCAATTTCAAATGCTGTCTTAAAGACATTCTTCTCATCACTAGTCAGAAAATCCAAATGCTGCACAGATCCTTCATTGGCGATAATCGATGACCAAGTTGCGTCATTATCCTTGCCCTTTTCCACAAAAATTTCTGACAGATACTTATTTCGCACATTGAAAGAACCACTCAGAGTTTTGTGTAAGTAGCTATTTGCAGCAACTGGCTCGATTCCAGGTGAGGNACCACCACAGATTATTGAAATGGAAGCAGTTGGAGCGACGGCTAACTTGTTTGAAAACCTCTCAGCTATCCCAAAATCTGCTGCATCAGGGCAAGGCCCCAATTCAGCGGCTATCTCTCGGGAGGCCTTATCCGCCTCAGTTTTTATATGCTTAAAAATCCGGAAGTTTAGTGATTTAGCTACCGCTGACTCCATTGCCACGCGTTTTTGTTGAAGATAAGAGTGAAAACCCATTACACCCAAACCAACGCTTCGCTCCCTCATTGCTGCATACCTAGCTCGTGACATACTATCTGGAGCTTTCTCGATAAAATCCTGAAGAACGTTATCCAAGAAACGCATAATATCTTTGATGAATTGTGGTTCATTACACCATTCCTCAAAGTACTCCAGATTCAGTGAGGATAAACAACAAACTGCTGTACGCTCTGAGCCAAGCCGGTCCATTCCCGTGGGCAAGGTAATTTCACTACATAAATTTGACATTTTTACACTTAGGCCTGCTAATTTCTGGTGCTCGGGCAACGCCCTATTCACATGATCAATGAAAAGGAGATAAGGCTCCCCCGTTTCTATACGCGCAGTTAAAATTCTCACCCATAGGTCCCGAGCGGACATCTTTCGCACAACCGCCTTATCTTTTGGACTAACCAGCGCCCAATCTTCTCCGTCTTCCACCGCCCGCATAAAAGAGTCAGGGATCACCACCGCATTATGAAGATTAAGGGCTTTTCTATTAGGGTCGCCGCCAGTTGGACGCCGCAACTCAATAAATTCCTCAATCTCAGGGTGGGAAACCGGCAGGTAAATTGCGGCGCTACCTCTTCTAAGCGATCCCTGGCTAATCGCCAAGGTTAAGGAATCCATGACCCGTATAAAAGGAATCACACCGGACGTCTTGCCATTACCCCCCACGGTTTCGCCGATTGACCGAAGATTACCCCAGTAGCTTCCTATGCCCCCACCTCGCGCAGCGAGCCAAACATTCTCGGTCCATAAGTCTACTATTCCTTCTAGACTATCTGATGACTCATTTAAGAAGCATGATATTGGAAGACCTCTATTGGTACCGCCGTTACTCAGGACAGGGGTAGAAGGCATAAACCAGTGTCGACTGATATACTCGTACAAACGTTGGGCATGACCCGTATCGTAGGCAAAATAACTAGACACGCGAGCGAACAATTCCTGATAACTCTCTTGAGGCATCAAATACCGGTCATCCAATACTGCCTTGCCAAATCCTGTGAGCAACGCATCTCTTTCAGGCTTTGTCTCGACCTGACCGCTCCGTTCAAGTTGGACTACGTTAAGCATACCACCATCCTTGCACTCCGTATCTATCCACAGCGTGTGGATAACCGTTTGTGGATAAAGCCCTCTATGCTGCAGAGGATTTTCCTACCACTAGAAAATGTCGAATTGTTACTAAACAAAATACGCTAATCCAGTGCAAGTTAGTTTGCAGCAAAAACGACCACTAAAACCTACTTTGGGTTGTTCCTAAGAACTAGATCATTTCCTCTCAAACACCAAAAACCCGCGCCCAACATAGCTCGTGGATATTCGATACTTAACCACATGCTATTAGTGATCCGACCCAAAAAAAAAGATTATCGGGCCATAAAACTTAATTCATAGGTTTGACTGCAGTCTATCATTCACCCCGGGCGAATCACCTTCAATCCAAAAAGTTCTACATTCCGTCGCCGGCTTTCGGTAAGATGGCAACCCTCAATGCTCCGGGGCACGGACTGCAACTCGAGAAAGCGGAAATTTCGAAATTCAAGCTATAAAATGATAGGACAAGCATATGACTGTAGAAAAAGAAATAGCTGCCTTTGCGGCTGAGATTCGCGGCCCCCTCATTAATGAATTCCTGTGACCCCTTCAGCGCTGCAACGGCAGCTTCTCTGACTAAGTCATGGACCTATCCAAGAATTTGTTCTTCATTATTATACAGTTATCACTTTTTCTACTCTCATCCAAGAATGGTCTTCCTGCATGGAATTTGCATCTAGAATAAAAAAACAACGGGAAAAGCATGGGCAGGCTTACTCCAAAACTTGGACTGGACCGCCTGGCGGACGCCGGATTAAGGACGCTTGTTCAAAAGCATAAGCTAGATTGATAATGAAAGTATCTTCCCAAGCCTTACCAATGAAAGATAAGCCAACCGGCAACCCAGCAATATAGCCCATTGGCAGCGTTACGCTCGGATAACCAGATACAGCTGCCAAGCAAGAGCTATCCCCCAGCCTGTTATCCCCATTTGNTAAATCGATCGCCCACGGCGTAGAAGTGGTAGGCGCCACTAAAGCGCAACACGAATGATCTGATAACGCTCTATCTATACCCTCTCGCCTACTAAGACGCTGACATTCCTCAAGCGCCTTTTGATACTTCAAATCATTCAGCCCATAGGTCGCTTCAGCTGCCAGGAATTGTTCTTGTTGGAAATACGGCATTACCTCGAGCCTGTTTTGCTCATTAAAATGTATTAATTCGGATAAAGAACTGACTCTGCTTTGGTCTGTTAAAGCGGCTAAATACGCGTTCAGAGCGACCTTAAACTCTGTTCGTAACACCACAATTTCATGCTCCTTAATAGTCTGTTGATCAGGAAGAACGATGCCATCTATAACTTCAGCCCCAGCAAACTTAATTATTGTGAGAGCTTCCTCGAAGGCCTGATCAACAGCTTCTTGAAAGTGCGCAAGATTTCTCACCNCGCCAATTCGTTGTCCCTGAAGCGCCTTCGGGTTTAATGAACCTAAAAAGTTGTGGTAAAAATTTTTGGCTAACACGTTTGTCGATGTGTCTTCAGAATCGTGCCCCATCAATACTGCTAAAATAGTCGAAGCATCGGCAACAGTTTTAGCAATTGGGCCGGCAGTATCTTGACTAGGCGCGATAGGAATAACCCCCGTCCGACTAACAAGTCCTACTGTTGGCTTTATACCTACAAGTGAGTTCATTGCCGCAGGGACAACAATAGATCCGTCAGTCTCAGTACCTATTGCACCCGCACAAAAATTTCGAGCAACAGCAACAGCAGACCCAGAACTTGATCCACCGGGCGTGCGATCCAAAGTGTAGGCATTTCGAACCTGACCCCCACGACTGGACCAACCACTGCAGGACCTTGTCGATCTAAAATTAGCCCACTCGCTTAAATTACTCTTGCCCAAGATAATAGCACCGCCTGCTCTTAGTCGAGAAACTAAGTAAGCATCTTTTTGCGCCCTTGATCCGTCCAATGCTAAAGAGCCAGCAGATGTCATCATTTCGTCTGCCGTATCGATATTATCTTTGATGACTAATGGGATCCCATGTAACGCACTACGAACAATTCCCTTCTCTCTTTCCTCATCCATTTTCCTTGCAATGTCTTCTGCTTGAGGGTTTGGAAAGGCTATAGAATTAAAATCTTCGTCCTCTAACGAAATCTTCTTCAAAAAATGTTGCACCAGATCGTACGATGTGAAAACTCCTTGATCCAGGCCGTGACCTAGGTCCCTTATCGATAAAAGTTCTATATCATTTAATTCGCTGAAACTCATTTTGGCCTNCCTAATCAGGTGTGAATACGTTCACNCCATCAAAGTTTGATACTTTTCCTTTAGCGCCTAAATAATCCTCAACTGTCATATCTGCCAAAAGGCCCAAATCAGATCGGGTATTTGCGATGAAGCGTGAATCGTCCGGCAATCGCCCAAATAAAATACCAAAAGAAGGACCTTTGCGGTCGTGCATAATCGTATAGGTTTCGATTATAGCCTTTCCATCTGCTGCCTCTGTGACGCATGGCCCCCTGTCTGCATTAATTTCTGCTTGGTAGAGTTTTGGATCTTTTGGCTGAAATGGCTTATTAGGAGGTTCCGTGGAGTAAATTCCAGCGGATTGCTTCGTTATATAATTCCCATTGGCCGTGACAAGTCCCTTACTTCCTGGTTTATCCCTAACCTTGTTCATCATTTCAGCAATAGAATGTGTCACATAATTATTTCCTGGTCCCCCGAAATATGGCAACCCCCCCGTCACAGTTAANCCTCTTGGATCATCTGGATTAATTCCCATTTCATCGCACGCTATTTGGACGGCAGATGGAAAACAGCTGTATAAGTCCAGTGCGTCTAAATCATCCAGAGAACATTCAGCCATCTCAAATGCCTCTCTTGCCACTTTGGACATAGCGGGCGANGAGTGAAAATTTATGCGATCACTTAGATACCAATGATCATGGGCATCCGCGCAACCATGCAAATAAACCCATTTTTCCTCTGGAATGCCAAGTTCCCGAGCTTTTTTGGCGGAGGTTAAAATTATGGCTGCAGCCTGATCTATAAAGGCATTTGAATTCATCAATTTTGTATATGGAAAGCCAATGTACGGATTATTTGAATTTACTGAGGAAATTTGATCCGCTGTAAAACCCTGGCGGCGATCTGCCAACGGNTTATCTGCCGCGACTTTTGCAAATCTTGAAAATAACTTACCCATCTCAAGACTATGTTGCTCGATTGTCCTTTCTCTATTACCTCGAATCGCATTTTCAATCATTGGGTAAGCAAATATCGCNCCTGCCATTTTATGTCGATCTTCCATATCGGACCAGCCTCTAGTTTCTATACCCCAAACGTCACAGCTACCTCCCGGATTCTCGCTCCAGTCTAATTGGAGGCCTGCGCGCTCGGCTGCCTTTTGGGTCGCCAACGATTCCCCACCCCCAATTACTGCTGCATCTACTTCACCCCTGGTTACCATCTCAAACATTTTATTTACACACCATTGAGGCATGTTTCCGCCAGGATGGGTATACACAAAACGTTGAACATTTTCTGCTTCGATACGATTAGCTAAAGACTTTGGTGGGTTTGAATAGGTACCAAAAGGACAGGTAAATCGCCAACTCGTATCGGAGAAGGAGCGTACCACAACAATCGTATCTAGCGCCTTGAGTAAAGTGGAACCTGCTCCACTATCATCTGCCGCTTTGTACACTGCAGACGCTGTTAGATCTATGGGAGATAAACCACGAGAAGGATCAGGCTCCCTTTGGGTAATTTGGCCACCGCCAACTAAGACTGGCACTCTATTCCCATCCATTTTCCTATTCCCTCTACATCAAAGTACGCCCCAAATTAATTAAATTATATCTTTTGCTAAAGCTAATAGTAACCTATCCCTTTTTCGGTTTCCTTAGACCTTCTTCCGCACAGTACAGATTCCTANGTGTCGCAGATCATGTTACGGATTTGAGGTCCTAAAACTTAATGGACGACTCTCGATGTAAGATTTTAGAATAGATGATAGCCAAAACAAACAAGATTGGATTAGGAGCTATAATGGAGAACGAGCGCCTAAACACCCAACGAAAATGTCGTATTGCTAGTTTCACAAAAAGCCTTTTTTATGGCCTTAGAATATGTCAGCCTACGGGGACTGACCCACTAAATGTAATTTTGAATACCAGAAAATTTTTTTAAATTCACCATAAGTGAAGCTACACGCACATCGCACTATGTGAGTTTATTTACCATAACATATTATAATCAGGGGTATAAATTAAAGAGTAACACTTTGAACGACCCAGTAACCTAAGTTCTTGAACTAAGAAGGAACCCAAAAGGTTTAATATCTGATCAATGCCCAAACAAAATGCATCACCTTCCCAAACACTCATAAAGTTACTTGATGAAACAACCAAAATAAATCCGGGTGCGACAGCGCTTCTCCACAACAGGGAACGTATTTCATACAAAACCTTACAGAATCGTGTATATAATTTGGCTTCTCAGCTCCAGAAAATGGGCATCGGAAAAGAAGATCGGATAGGAATATGGTTGCCTAATATCCCAGAGTGGATTGAGGTGTTTTTTGCGTGTGCGCACCTGGGAGCGATAGCCGTCTCCATTAATACAAGGTTTGGCACTACAGAAGTATCTGACATACTAAATCGCTCCGGATGTAAGGCTCTATTTGTTTGTTCTAACCCCAGCGATGACAAATATTTATCCATACTTAGCCAGGTGAACAAAAATGTCCTAACTGCACTAGAAACAGTAATTACCGTTGGCAAGCCCTCCGGGGAAGCAAAAGACCTCCAAAAAATTCAACTCATTACCTACGCAAAACTAATTCAACAAAGCTCGACAGTATGGCTATCGACAACTATCAGCCCCTCCTCAAAGTGTATAATGTTCACCACATCTGGCACAACCAGCTTACCCAAACTGGTTGTACATACTCAAAATGGCATTGCCTCTCATGCCAAGGATGTTGCAAAATCAATTAAACTAGATATTCCTTCTTCTGTAATTCTGCAGGCTATCCCATTTTGTGGAGTGTTTGGCTTTTCCCAGGCTATCGCCGCCATCTCTTCCGGAGCTTCTATTCTTTGTCTTCCATCATTCGATGCAAGTAACACGTTAGATTTGATAAAAGAACACAATGTCACTCACCTTAATGGGAGCGATGAAATGTTTGATCGATTAATCAATGAAAGCAGTGATCTCTCTGATTTTAATTCGGTTGCTTTCTGTGGCTACGCGAGTTTTACCCCTTCTCTATCGAATATTGTTCAAACATGTCAGGAATTTGGACTAACTCTAGTTGGACTTTATGGCACAAGCGAATTACTTGCATTTCTCGCTGTCCAAAAACCTGAGTTGCCAACCTCTCGGCGTCGCCGAATGGGAGGTTTCCCCGTCAGCGAAAGCACTAAGGTCCGGATTAGGGATCCAGAGACTGGGGCAGCCATGCCCAAAGGAGAGGTTGGTGAGCTTGAAATTAAATGTGTTAGTCGAATGGAGTGTTACTATCAAAACCCAGATGCAACAGAACTCGCACTTACCAAGGATGGCTTTTTTAAGACTGGTGACTTAGGAAAAATTTGTAATGATGGGAGTTTTGAGTTCTTATCTCGCATAGGCGACGCACTTAGGCTCGGTGGATTTCTCGTAAATCCAGAAGAGGTCGAAAACTTTATCCAAAAACACCCGAAAGTCATAGGCTGCCAGGTAGTGGGAATAAATGGGCCTCAACGGCCGACCTGCGCAGCTTTCGTAACGGTAGAAAAAGGAACCCATGTCAGTACGCAGGAAATCATGGAATTCTGTCAGACCCGCCTTGCGAAGTATAAGGTCCCTTCCTATGTCTTTTTGATCAGCAAGTTTCCTACTACTACTGGTCCTAATGGAACCAAGATTCAAAAGACACTTTTACGAGACTTGGCGCAGAAAAAAATAGTTTCTACTACCTCCAACACCTAGCCATCGACTGTCCCAGAATTGCCACCAGCCTGGGCCGCAAAAATCGAGGTATAGCCACCTGACCAGTCTGGTGGTATGGGGCAAGGCCGTGGATCATGATGAGCCCATTTAACAGATTGCCCTCTCACAATAGCCCGATAGTTTTTAGATACGGCCGGGCTCGGCGTATACGCAAAGGCATCAGCCGAGGCGTATGCATTTATTAGCAAGGGTCGCCCCTCGGCCCGCTTGCTTGGCGGAGAGCCATGAACAGTTCTGGAATTGTGAATGGTTATTGAACCTGCTGGAGCACTTAGGTATACCGCTCGCGAGGTATCAAGGTCCGCAACATCTTCGTCCCTCAAGCCCCCTGTCCATTTCCCTTCTTCGTCATACAACTCATACAATGGTCCATCATGGGATCCAGGAATAATTCCAACTGGCCCATCATCAGGGCCCGTATCTTCCAAATAGCAACCAATAGCCAGAGGACTATAATTAGTATGAGGATAAAATTGGATATCCTGGTGCCACTGCACTGTATCACCGCCCTCATGCCATTTAAAATTTAATTTTGAATGATGAAAAAAAACGTTAGGACCTA
>PBWV01000014.1 GCA_002728255.1 Rhodospirillaceae bacterium
AGTATAACGGATAATTGGCGTATATACCGAGACGACGAGCTGATACACGCAGAAGCACTGCGAATCAAGGAAGATGTGCCAAGCATTCTGCATTCCGCTGCAGGTTTAGGAGGGGCCCGAATAGTGACAACCATCCTATATTTAGGCCCCAAAACTGAGCAATTGGCAGAGCGACTTGGGCGCACATTAAACCATCATCCATCGAACTTAGGTATTTCCTGCTGGAGTGGTAAATTAATCGTGCGCCTTGCAGCCCAGGATGTTTCCACTGGTAAAAAGGATATCGTGGCGCTCTTATGGAAACTCCGCCAACAAAATATACCGCGCGTCTGGCAGACATAAAAGACTAGAAGGTTGTAAAGATGAAACTCACACCGAGAGAAAAAGATAAATTAATGATTTCGCTGGCTGCCATGGTAGCACGTGACAGAAAAGCACGCGGCATCAAACTAAACTACCCCGAGACAATTGCTTTGATAACTGATTTCGTAGTTGAAGGCGCAAGAGAAGGAAAAACTGTCGCAGACCTTATGGAAGCCGGAGCACATGTTGTCACACAAATCGACTGCATGGAGGGGGTTCCTGAAATGATTAACGACGTACAGGTTGAAGCCACTTTTCCGGATGGAACAAAACTAGTTACAGTCCACTATCCCATTCGCTAGATCGGAGCTAATACAATGATTCCAGGTGAAATTTTAACTTCTGAAGGGCATCTAGTTCTAAATTACGGTAGAGAAAGTGTACGCGTTTCGGTTGCAAATACAGGAGACAGACCAATCCAAGTTGGCAGCCACTATCACTTTTATGAGGCCAATCCTAAGCTTAAATTCGACCGGAAGCCCACCCATGGAATGCGTTTAGATATAGCAGCAGGCACTGCCGTCCGCTTTGAGCCAGGACAGGTACGTGAAATTCAACTTATTCCCTACTCAGGTGCTAGGCGGATTTTTGGTTTTAATAAAGAAATAATGGGGGAACTATAATGCCCGTTGAAATTTCACGTAAAGTCTACGCTGATATGTTTGGCCCTACCGTGGGCGACCACGTTAGACTTGCTGATACAGAGTTGATTATCGAAGTTGAGAGGGATCTCACAACCTATGGTGATGAAGTTAAATTTGGTGGCGGTAAAGTCATACGTGACGGAATGGGACAATCACAAATTTCCAGTGCTGATAGGGCCGTTGATACCGTGATAACCAACGCCCTAATCGTTGACGTAACCGGAATTTATAAAGCTGACATTGGCCTCAAAAATGGTGCTATCCATGGGATCGGCAAAGCCGGTAATCCAGACACTCAAGAAGGGGTGAATATCATAATCGGTCCAGGCACGGAGGCCATAGCCAGCGAAGGGCATATTGTAACCACTGGAGGTTTTGACAGCCATATTCATTTTATCTGCCCTCAGCAAATTGATGAGGCACTTCACTCAGGCATTACAACAATGTTAGGGGGTGGGACGGGCCCCGCCCACGGGAGTTTAGCAACTACGTGCACCCCTGGTCCTTGGCATATAGGACGTATGCTGGAAGCGGCAGATAGTTTTGCCATGAATCTTGCCTTTGCAGGCAAAGGAAATGCATCACTCCCCGCTGCATTGGAAGAGCAAATAGCTGCAGGTGCCTGCGCACTTAAGTTGCACGAAGATTGGGGCACAACCCCGGCCGCAATCGACAATTGCCTGAATGTCGCAGAAGCCATGGATGTCCAAGTTATGATCCACACGGACACCCTAAACGAAAGTGGTTTTGTGGAAAACACTCTAGCCGCTGTCAAAGGTCGCACTATTCATGCATTTCACACTGAAGGTGCTGGAGGTGGACATGCACCTGACATCATAAAGGTCTGTGGCCAAAGCAACGTCATCCCCTCATCAACTAACCCCACACTTCCTTACACTGTAAATACACTTGAAGAACACCTAGACATGCTCATGGTCTGCCACCACCTGGACCGGTCTATCCCTGAAGACGTGGCTTTCGCAGAAAGCCGCATTAGAAAGGAGACTATTGCAGCAGAAGATATCTTACATGATATGGGTGCCTTCTCCATCGTTGCCTCAGACAGTCAAGCAATGGGCCGAGTTGGAGAGGTAATTACTCGTACTTGGCAGACAGCACATAAAATGAAAGTTCAGCGCGGACGTCTTGATGAAGAACAGGGAGATAACGACAACCAGAGGGTCAAACGTTACATCGCTAAGTACACTATTAACCCTGCACTCTGCCATGGTTTGTCGACCCATATAGGTTCAATTGAGGTGGGGAAACGAGCTGACTTAGTGCTTTGGCATCCGGCGTTCTTCGGTGTAAAAGCGGAAATGGTACTACTAGGCGGCAGCATTGCTGTCTCACAAATGGGTGACCCCAACGCCTCTATTCCGACGCCTCAACCCGTCTACACCCGCCCAATGTTTGCCTCATTTGGACGATCTGTTGAGAAGTCCGCCGTAAGCTTTGTCAGCCAAGCCGCTCAGGAAATGGATATAGCCAATTCGCTTAACCTAGCAAAACAAACTTTAGGAGTTAAAGGTACCCGCGATATCTCCAAACTAGATATGCTAATGAATAATTGCACTCCTGAAATAGAGGTAGATTCCGAAACCTACGAGGTACATGCCGATGGGGAGCTTCTAACCTGTGAGCCTGCAAGTGAACTACCCATGGCCCAACGTTATTTTCTTTTCTAATGAGCCAAGGATATCTTACGCATGCATATTACCCATGAAATCAAAGAGAATATTAACACTAATATCGCTGTGGACACGGTAACCCTAGACTATGAAGGACGTTTTTTGCGACGTAAAAAGTTAACAAGCGACAAGGGTGAAGATTTTTTAGTTGAGCTGCCTGAAACTCGGTCCTTAAATTCAAATGATGGATTTGTGCTAGATGATGGACGTATTATCTCCATTAATCCCGCAACCGAACCACTCACGCTAATAAAACACCCAAACCTTACCCGTATAGCCTGGCATATCGGGAACAGGCACACTCCCTGTCAGATAGATACCACCTGTCTGCTGGTCAGGAAAGATCACGTCCTTGACGATATGCTTAAGAAATTGGGTGCTGAGCTCTCTACTGTGCACGCCCCCTTCATCCCTGAAGGCGGTGCGTATGGGCACGGACGCACCCATGATCACCATGGGTGACGGAACAATGTGATGGAATTAAATAGTGATATCCAAATACTTCAAAACTGGTTCTCTCCTAGTTTTCCGATAGGGTCTTTTGCTTATTCCCATGGTCTTGAAACAGCAATTGAGGATAATGTTGTTTCTGACTCAGCCACTCTAACCGATTGGGTTGGTTTTATTATTGAATATGGCTCAGGCCGAAATGATAGTTTTTTTCTTAGGGCTTCCCACGAAGGAGAGGATGTCAATCAACTGTGTGTAAGCCTATCTGCAGGGAGCGAAAGACAATTGGAAAGCCTAGAACTAGGACGTGCTTTTACAACTGTTATAAATAAATCCTATGGGTTGTCACTTCCCACGGGATTAGCCTACCCCGTTGCTGTCGGGACCGCTTCCAAACAACTCGGCCTGGACCTTTCTCTTACCCTGCAAAGCTATCTCCAAGGCTTCGCCTCTAATTTAATTTCAGTTGGAGTTCGGTCAATTCCTATAGGCCAACTTTCTGGGCAAAATTGCTTGGTCAAAATGTTTCCTGTGATAAAAAGGCTCGGCACCCAACTTGCCGCAACCTCATCGTTTGAACTGGGTAGCTGTGCCTTTATTGGAGATCTCGTATCAATCCAGCACGAAAAATCTATTCCGAGGTTATACAGAACATGACGAAGACTGACTTAAGATATGGACCATTGCGGGTCGGCATAGGTGGACCCGTTGGGGCAGGAAAGACCAGCCTAACTGAAGCACTATGTCGCCTTCTCGCTCCCAGCCTCTCTATGGCCGTTATTACGAACGACATCTACACTAAAGAAGATGCAGATTATTTGGTGAAGGTCCAAGCCTTGCCCTCAGACAGAATCTACGGCGTTGAAACAGGAGGATGTCCGCATACGGCCATTAGAGAAGATGCCTCGGTAAATCTTGCTGCAATAGAGACACTTAAGAAAAAATTCCCTGATCTTGAGCTTATTCTCCTTGAATCAGGGGGAGATAACTTAGCCGCAACCTTCAGTCCCGAACTTGTCGATTTAACCATTTACGTTATCGATGTTTGCATGGGCGCCGACATTCCCCGCAAAAAAGGTCCAGCCCTGATGCGGTCTGATATGCTAGTAGTGAACAAAATTGAGTTAGCTGATTATGTCAATGTAGACTTAGATCAGATGCGCCATGATACTAAGACTAACCGCGGTGATCTGCCATTCATTTTTGGCTCAATGCAGAAAGGTATAGGGGTGTCCGCACTTGGGGCCTTTCTAAGAGAACAGGGCGGGCTAGCTTTTATACAGTGAGCAATATGATTGTCAGCGAACGGGTTGGAAGGACTATTGCAGCTCAGGAAGTTTTTTGTATGAGATCATTGGTCTCCGCTTTATCGGAGAGTTCACTAGCTCCATCACCAAAACATCAATGTCGGGCCTTGGTCTGGCATCGCCATGCATCCGATTGAGCACCTGATTGTCTTCAGCAGTGTCCTTATTCACTGGATCGTGCCCTCGCATCCCATTCACATGCTGATGAACACCCAAGACAACGCCCTCCCTCCAGCACTGGGGCATATAGGCGTCAAGCGGTTGGTTCTTAAGGGGGAGCAATGGGTACCGGGAAGTGATGGTTTCCATCAACTGCATCACCGTTTCTTTGAGTGTAACTACGGGGAACACAAAATGCCTTTGGATTATTGGTTTGGTACCTATCACGATGGCTCTCCTGAGGCCCACGCAAAAATTTTTGTGAAGAAAAAGCCTAGCAAAACATGAGATATATTGCGCAGGCTGGAAATTATTGGACCCATGTCGCTTTGGTTAGGGCGTTCCGTTTTGCCGGGAGTGAGAATTGCTGTCCTGTTATCGTCGGATTACTCGAAGGTGCAATTGCATACCAGTCCTGCCGGTAACGCTGCTTCCGAGTCAGAAACTTTCCTGGGTTGTGTTTATGTTACTCGGAGATTGATACGGACCTGTACGCGCAGTAGTCACATGATGCATTCTGTGGAGGAGGCCTTTCCTGTTGAAGAGCGGCGTGTGCCCCCGTTACTGCGGTGTCGACCCATCCATCATCACAGTCTCTGGTAATCAGTTTTACATTAAAGTGCAGCGTTGCATCGAAAGAGGAACGTTTTTTATCTCCGTTTGCAGAGACTATGCAGCCAAGTGGGTCGACGTTGTGACCCAGTCCCCGCACGAGATACTGGTAAAACTCGATCTGGCGCCAGTACCCTGGCCAGACATTATCCGGTGTTACCTCGTCCTTTTTTGAAGTGCTTTTGTAGTCGACCACGAGATATTGCCCGGTGTCCTGGTCTTCCCAGATATCATCGACAGCACCAAACAGGACGAAATTAGTTCTCTCATGGTGCACGCGAACGCCTTTGAAATTTTCTTGCCACTCGCCTAGATCTGCGTGTTGCAACGGCAGGACGTTTCGCCCGAGACCTGCCATGACGGGATGGGGCTCCTTTCGGGATCGGTAGGCATCAAATTCGTTCTTGAATAACTGGTCAACGGCGGAGTTTAGGAGAAACGGTGGCCCGGATGGCCGTTGGATTCCCAGGCGACGGTCGAGGTAGAAGCACCGGGGACAGTCCACAAACAGGTCAATTTTTGTCCGGCTNACAGCGAATGGTTCCGGGTCCGCTGGATCGTAGAGTTTGCCGCGCCTTTTGGCATATGGAACCGTTGCTTCTCCAGCGGGAGAAAGTGGAGAGGGATTGGAGGGTTTTCCGCTTGTCTTGGTGCTGGCGTCTCCCGGCATCCATGGCGCAAAGGGTTCCAGGTCCAGACCGGCGGGAACGTACCAGACCCTCTCCTCCGGGTTCCACCGCGCACCCAGGGCTTTTGCCTTGTCTTTCTCTTTGTACTCAACGGCCAGGTTGGTATTGGTCGAACTTCGCATATATCAGTTCCCTCTGCTCGATCTGATTGTAGAAGNTTTTTAGAAGTCATCGAAAACCTTTTTGCGGGTGATGACCTTTGNACTCCAAGGGGCTAAGCCCTGTCCGAGTAGCGATTGAAGGCATCAATTTTATCAACCGGGAGATGTTGCNGTGACAGGGCAACCTCCCCAGTAAGCCAATGTTTTTCCTCCTCGAGCTCCCCCTCACCGACATCGATCCACCAGGCTTTTGGTTTTCCATTATCGCCGGGATTCCAGGTATATCCCCTCCTATTGAGAATTTCCCTGAAGTCAAAGGCCGCGCCCGCGGCATATATATGATATGGCGGANGGAGGGTCTGCCTTAAACNNCCGTAACNAATTGTTATTANGTTNANTTATAAGNGNTGCTAGGTTTCATACCACATTCTATACCACATTTTTCTATGACGTCCCCTTCCCTAGCGGGTCCCTTTCGGCGTAACCCCAATCAAGCCTGAACGAATATTTCAGTGGGATCTCCTCAAAGGGCCTACTATGTCTGGGAAGGACGCTAACAGGTCGCGTTCGCACTGACGATCCTACATACATCAGGCACCACGGCCCATGGCCCAAAGGCTCGGGCACCTATTTCAGTAGCCAGTTTGCAGTAACGGCGGGCCATGCTGCGTGATCAGAGGGCGATTACCCAGATCGGGGATTGGGCTAAGTTTTGCTTGAATGTTTTGGTTTTGGGCACTCGACTGTTCTCCAGCTGAAGAGCATTATTGTCCCATTAAAAAGTTTTGAGTCCGTGCATAAGTGACCCATTTTATGCGTCCTAATGATATGGGTAATTTTTCTTAATGTGATTCTGAATATTAACGGTATTACTAGATTAGTAACTTCAAATTTGGTGATAATAATAGCCAAATTAGACCTTAGTTGCGTTTCGATTATCTTTGTGGAGGGTGCCTAAATGTTTAACTTGGTGGGATTAATAGGAATTATTGTAGTGGGAATGATATACGCGGGTGGTGCAATAGCTGCGACGGTTAGTTGTATGTTCAGGGACATAAGCCCACGGAGAACTCGAGCTAATACGAAGTTTATCTCCTAGAATCAGTAATGTTTTGTGCATACTCTTCCCACGATTGAGGAAAAGAATATTTCACACTCTCCTATTTTATTTTATCTATCAGAAACTCTGCTACGGCAGAAGGGCTCAAACCGTCCAAATCAACCTTTTTATTGGACTCGCGCATGAGTTCTTCATCAATGCTATTTGATAGACTCGATAGAAGGCGCACAAGCTTAGGGTGTTTTTGGGCATTTGGTGAAAGCAACACTATAGCGTCATAAGGCGGGAAGGCTGCTTTTGGATCCTCGAGGACAACCAAGTCAAACGCCGAAATACGTCCATCCGTTGTGTATGCAGTAATAAGGTCTACGTTTCCGTCACGCACAGCGTCATACATAAATGTTGAGTCCATCGAGCGTGTAGATAAAAAATCTAAGCCATATAAGTCACGAACCCTGATCCATTCCTGACGTGCAAAAAACTCGGGATCGCCGCCAATTGATAGATTAGAAGTTACCAACCCAAGATCTGAGATTGACTTAATATTCAATTCTTCTGCACGGTTGCGGGTCATTGCCAGGCTATAGGCATTCTGGAAACCCAAAGGAGGAAGAGTCAAAATGCCATATGTATCTCGAAGGTAATGGGCGACCTCTATATACATAGCCATACGCCCAATAGGTTCTTCGCGCTCCATAATAGTAGCCCAAATAGTCCCCGTGTAATCAACATAGACATCCACACTATTTAGTGTGAGGGCATCAAAAAGAATGGTGGAACCCATATTGGAAATATGTTCCACATTAGCGCCGGCATTCCGAAGTTTTCCAGCAATCAAATTGCTTAGTATGAATTGCTCAGTAAAGGTTTTTGCACCAACGATAACAGTCAACCCAGATAAATCATCTTGACGCCCATTCGAGAACTGACGCTCCGAGATATTGTCTTGTCTTATTTTTGATTCGGCATAAGAGAAATTTGATTGCACAAAAGATGGCGTAAGACCTCCTAAAACAACGAAGATGAGGGCTAAAATAGCAGTCCACCCTACCTTTTTACGACCCTCCTTCAACGACACCTCAAGCAATCGAATAATTTGATCCAATAAGATGGCAAGAATTGCAGCTAAAAAACAACCTAGAAGCACAGATGCCCAATTCCGTGTTTGTAACCCCGAAAAAATATAGTTCCCGAGACTGGCAGCCCCTACGGGAGTTGCTAAAGTAGCCGTTCCAACCACCCACACGGCTGCGATACGCAGCCCACCCACTATCATTGGCGCTGCCAAAGGAAGCTCTACTATCCATAACCGCTGCAATTGAGTCATACCCATAGCGTTAGCCGATCGAATAAGGGACGGGTCTAATTCAAGAATGCCAATAACTGTGTTGCGGAGGATGGGAAGAACACTATAAAGCGTTAAAGCAATGAAAGCCGGCCAGAAACCAATAACACCCCCTAATAAAGGGACCATCAATGCAAGCAACGCCATACTAGGAATGGTTTGAATAACACTTGCAATTCCCAAAATTGCCGAAGACATGCGCGAGAAGCGAGTAGCCAGGATTCCCAGAGGTATGCTGATGATCAGCCCTGATAGGATAGCACTCACCGACAAAATAATATGACCGGAAAGATAGGCAGGAAGATTTATTAAGAGCTCTGCCATACTTAGTCTAGAACCGCCCGTAGTTTTTGAACTTGCTTTTGGGGCATCTCGATGAGGTTTTTAACATAAATAGATTTGGGATCAGAAACTAGATTTCTTGGCGTTCCTGACTGAAGAATCCTTCCTTCCTTTAGGATATAGATACGATCCGCTAAAAGAAATGCTTCCGTTACATCATGTGTCACGATAACAATAGCCAATTCCAATTGTTTCCGAATTTCAAGAAGTTCCATTTGCAGATTGGTACGCGTGATAGGATCAAGAGCACTAAAAGGTTCATCCAGAAGTAATAACTGCGGCGACGTAGCAAGGGCACGCGCAAACCCAACGCGTTGCTGTTGTCCTCCGGACAACTGAGAAGGCATCCGGCTTTTATAGGTTTCAGGATCTAAGTGAACAAGAGAAAGAAGTTCATCCACGCGAGCTTTCATCTCCCTTGATTCCCAATGACTCAACTTGGGCGCAATACCAACATTCTCTTCCACCGTCATATGAGGGAATAAGCCAATACCTTGAAAGGCATAACCAATAGATCTGCGTAATTCAATAAGATCAACACCTTGAATATCCTGACCATCCAGCTCAATTCTTCCTGAAGTGGTTTCAATCAAGCGATTAATCAATGACAATGTAGTTGATTTACCACACCCCGACTCTCCGAGAAGTGCCACAATCTCGCCCTTGGCCACATCAAGAGTCACCTCATCGACAGCCCTGATCCGACCGTCAAATATCTTGCTCACTTTATTCAGATGTAAGAGCGGTCCATCACTCTGCAACACAACCCCCTAACACAAGCCCTACTTTACGTTGGCTACCAACGTGACCGGTTTGTCTACTATCTCATTTTGTGGACGCGACAGATAAAGTTCGGCATAAAAACAATTACCATCGTACTCTGGTGTAGGATCTACTCCAAGACGCTCCAGCTCTGCGAGAGCATTCCTTCTCTCTATTTCCGATACAAAGTTACGCTGAAAAAACAAAGAGCTTGATAATTTTTCAGTAAAAAGGCCATGGCTTTCAAGTTCATCCTCAATATCAGTGTAGGGAAACATTCTCAAAACGAATGACGCCACCCATGGAACAATCTCAAATTCCACCTCCGTTAGAATTTTGCCAAATGTCTTTTCACTGATATAACCGACACAACCCGTTGAGATGATAAGGTCGGCGTTCCTGGCTTTAAAAGCGTTTGACTTGGTCAATGATGATGTTTCAAGGTCAGCCGCCACACCATCGTCAATAAACCCAATTTGGATGCCATACTCGAGCGCTTTGTCCGCCACATCAAAACCAACGATGTCCAACTTTGAGTTAGTGTTGAAAGACGAAAAGTAAGCACGATCAACTTCTATACCAGATTTTTGTGGAGGTTTAGTCTCACAAAAATACCTCTGCAACTCACTCCACTCTATATCTCGTTTTAAAATTGCTCCATTCACACCATAAGAACAACCCAGGTCCACGACTTTCAGAACTCGCCGGCGCCTTTGTTTTTGCAAATATCCCATGATAGTCTCAAAGTGCGGTTTAGCCTCCTGGGGAATCGCATAACCGTGGGCACTAAGCTGGGTAAAATAACTTCTAGGATCTAAGCAATTGTATATATCGTCAAAACCCTGTTTTCCTTGATTAATCGTTGTGTACAAAAAGTCATTCATTTAAGATGTCCTACTCCAATCAATCCGGAAATGCTGTTATCGACAATAAAAAGATCACCATCAGAAGGTGTATCATCAATTTGTCCTTTGTGCCATACACGGGTCTAGTTTCTTATACTCTAGCACACAAACCATGTACCGGTGAAAAGGCGCAGCGGTCCACGGACCAAGGTTCAGTTAAACATAGTTTCCGCCCTCAAGTGGGGAGCCTTATATAGTTTTGAACGCTTAACCCCATGCAGGGGGGTGATTTACATGTTAACAAACGTTAACCAAAAAAGGTTTGTTGAATCGGGAGTTGCAACGCGGCTCGGGGTCAACTGGCCGGGGCAAAGGTGCCTGGCTAAAACCCGTCGGGGAATGCCTTGCCAGAACCCTGTCGTCACAGACCGGAACAGGTGCCGAATGCATGGAGGCAAGTCCACCGGACCCCGGACCCTTGAGGGCAAAGCGCGGGTTATCGCAGCGAACACTAAGCACGGTCAGCGGTCCAAGGCACATGTTGCAAGGGTCAAAGCAATCAACGCTGAGTTGCGGCACATTTTATTCCAACTTAAGCGGGACGGCATTATTTCCTAACGGGTGTAGGTGCACGGCCCAAGAAAAGTGTCCTATGTGTCCTAGGTGGCCTAGCATTTTTGCAAACTCAATTACCAGCGTACTGTGGTCCCGAAACGTCTCTAACAGAGAAAAATACTCAATCTATTTCTACTAGGGCACCTAGGACACTTAGGGCATTGCTATACTGGCTCTACCTTTGCGGCGCCCTAGTTGGAGGAAGTGTCCCAGTGAAAAGCGGGACACTCCTTAGTCGTCAACAGGCCAATCATGTTCACCTCTGGTTATAAGGTCAAAATGGCGCCGACATTCCTCCAAATCCGATATTCGATATACCCAGTGCCGTTGTTTGTCTTTTTGAATGCGCACCCTCTCAAACTCGGGAATAAGTTTCCTTAGCTCCTTTCCAAAGCCCATAGAGGAGGCTCGTCGCTTAATGCCTATCTTTTCGCTGCATTCATAGTAATCCTCGTAAAGCCTTTCGGTATGGACTTCTGTCACCCAATTGTTTCCCTCGGACATAGTGTGGCCGTCTATTAATCGCTCGAGCCACCAGTTTTGGACAGGAGAAGCACTGTAGGTCTTTTGATCTTGCAGAGCTTGCGTCTGTGGAGGGGACCCAAGTGCGATGCCGGAAAGATCGTATTCCAGTAGGTAATGGAGGAGCGCTTCTTTGCCTCCATTATTCATTTGATCTATGACGCTGCCAAAGTAGGCTTGATCCTGGACCCGCGCTTCACCCACATCAATCACAAAGAAGCGTCGTGCTTCGTTCCCAGCTGGGACTATCCAGTCTTGATTGGACGAGATCAAAAGGCGGATGTGGTTCCGAAACGTAATGACATCTTTTCCCTTCATCTCAATCTGGATTGTATCTTCTGTTATCAACGCCTTCAGCACCCCCTCAGCCTTTTTGTCTCCTGCCCAAAATGCTTCGTCTGCATAGACAATCAATTTATCTTTGAGGTGCGAATTAAAGTGCCCAGTAAGGTGGCCAGCTTGCGTTACCTGTGTGAAGTGCGGACCGAATAGCGAGCCAAACTGGTTGCAAAAAACCCCCTTCCCTGTTCCCTCCCGGCCCCTCAAAACCACGGCTATGCCAGTTCTCCTGGCACGATTTTGGACGGCATCTGCCATCCATGCAATGAGGTAGTTGCCTATTTCCTCGTCCCCTTTGCAGATATTGTTTTGGACATGTTCCAGGAACCGGGAGCAATCCCCCTTCTGAGGCTGGACGGCGNAACCTTTGTCCAGGTTTAAGTAGCCTGGCACTTCTTCTCCGGGCGCAAAGACAATCCCCTCATACTGGCGTNGATTAGGGTGCGCCAACCAAACCTTGCCGGCAGTAGTTCTCTTTTGCCCTCGACCGACAGGGCGGTTTAAGTACCGAGCCAGAAAATCCGCCTGCGAGGAGAAGGTAATGTCCGGATAGCCAAAAGCTGGGTTTACTTGTTCGTTGGCTATGAGGCATTTCCCCCCAACCATCACAACTGCATGCTTTTTATTTAACTCAGCGACTAGGTCTTGTTCCTGCTCCAAGGTTTCATCTGGTGTCAATTTTAGTACCGAGGATAGAATCTGCTCTAACTCCTCTTCCGGAAGCGGACCATCTGCAAAGTTCGGGTGATCATGAGTTGATGCTTGTTGGTTAAGGTCCACAAGTGCAGATCTGATCTCCTCCTCTTCAGTGCCGCGGAGGCGTAGGCTGCACCCCTTGGAGTAAAGGTAGCCGTTTCGGCCCTCCTGTGATTTTACCGAGCCGTTGTTCATGGGGGTTGACGAGATCATATGCCGAACCTTAAGAGCTTCTTTTCCCACCCGGCTGCGCTCGGCTAGTTCAATAAATCCATCCAGAGAAAGCCGTTCACCCTCAGACACACAATATCGATTAGTAATTGCGGCTCCGAAGTATGGAAGGTTAATCCAATTACCGGGTCTCGGTTTCCCAGTTTCCGGGTCAGCCTCTCTACTAGCTTGTTTGGGAAAGACCTCAACGCCAGGATAACCGAGTGCGGTTGACCAATTCTTGAGAGCATCAACTACTGTTTTTGCTTCGCATGGCTCTTCCAAAAAAGAGTAGCAATGTGCTCCGCCGGACTTACTTCTGCAGATAACAAGGGGTAGACCAAGTTGGCGAACTTTTGCTTCTAGGGAAGAGTGATCAATGTCATTAACGTCAATGTCTATTGCAGCCCATTGAACTCTTACGCCATCGTCTAAAAGAGGGATTAGGCCGAGTCCTTCCCTGCCCTCTATCGAAAAGTGCTCACTCCACACAGTGTCGTTCACTGGACCAGTTACAGTGCGTGCTCTTCCTTTTTTCTTCCCAGTCTCAGGAACCGTCCCCGTGATACGAAAACTTCCATGGGATTTGGAGTATGAAGGGAATAGGGATTTGAAACGTGATAACGTATTTGGAGAGACATTAACGGCGTTCATTGCTCTGGCCCTCAGCAAAATTATCAAGCAGAATCTGGATGTCCTCCCATCGCCACGCCGTGGTATTGGGTCCAAGCTTTACAGGCTTTGGGAAGCGGCCCTCGGCAACACCAGCCCACCATGACGAAGCGGATATGGGTAACAAGGGTTCTAGTCGGGGCAAGGCCTTCTGGTCGCCGATAATCTGCTTCAATCGCAAATATCGTGAGGTGGTTGGGTCGGGTCTCATGTCGATCTCCTAGGATTTGGTTGGACATGAACCTGAGGATTGGTGCCTGAAAACTATTTCCGAGCTTTATTTTTTTTCAGGCGTATCTCGCTAATAATGCTTTGGAGAATTACCTCCTTTTTTTCCTCCAAGTCGAACTTTCTTTCCTGTATCGGTAAATGGCCTATTGCGCTCAATCTCGGATTCCAATTCAGCAACCTTCCTTTGTTGGCGTATCACTTCTTCACTCAGCTTCTGATTGTCTTCCTTGTAGTCATCAAGGGACCCAAGGCCCTTCGGGGTGCGGACTACGCCCCTCGCCAGGACACCGGCAGGTTTCACAACAACGCCATGATGCATCCTCTTTATGTCGGGATGATTTTCTCCGTATCGTTTGTTGGCCCAGTGTGCAATTTCAGAAAAGGTAAACCCACCCGGATACGACCTGCGTAACTCTCCCTTTTTGATGGCGTACCGAACATGATTGTCTATCTTTCGTCGAAATTCTCCGCGTTTATTACTTGAACTTATAAGGTCGGTGATCATCGATACAGATTCACCATACCCAATTCTGTCGTGACCCTGGTATTGTTCGGGCGGTTGGTATTTAATCCGCTTAAAAGGGTTACCCATTGCGGATCATTAACCTGTAGATCCGAATTTAACAGAGACCACCCGTCCCGTGTTCTCGCAGACGTAGTCCGCCCAAGCTTGCATCATCTCACGACGCTTTCCTAAAAGATCTCCTCGCCGATAAGCCGCCTCCACTTTGTTGGGTATTTTGTGTGACAGCGCCATTTCTGAAACCTCGTTGGGAAAATTCGTCGTCTCCGATGCCCAGTCCTTGAAACTAGACCTAAACCCATGAACGGTAGCAGTACTACCGACGCGTTTCTGCAGAACGTGCAGTAGCGTATTGTACGATAATGGCTTTCCCGTCCTCACATTGGGGAAAACGAATTGAGACTCAGGTGACAAGCTTCTAGCTTCTTGAAGGATCTCTTCTATCCGATCTGTAAGCGGCACCCGATGCGGTTGACTGGTTTTTGTCCGTTCCGGCGGTAATGTCCAAAGCTTCGTTGACAATTCTACTTCCTCCCACCGCGCCTCCAGGACCTCCTTGGTACGCGATGCGGTTAATATTAGAAATTCAAAGGCTAGCTTAGACATAGGTTCGGATGAACAGTTTCGAATTTCTTTCACTAGTGTCGAAACAGCATCGAAATCAACCGCTGCATAACGACGAACTTTACGAGGCTGCTTAGGTAACCCAACCATAGCGCCTGCTACTGGATCATCCCCAGAAACATACCCATTCGCTCTTGCCCATTTGAGAACCGTTGCAACTCGTTGCGAAAGGCGTTTTGCAGTCTCTGGTTTGCTCAGCCAGATAGGCGAGAGGATACGCAACACATCACCCGAAGACACCTGGGACACGAGTCGTTTACCAATAACCGGGTAAGCGTACTCCTCTAATGTTCTTATCCATTGCGCTGCGTGTTTGGGATTGCTCCAGTTAGGCACTAAAGTTGTATGGACGTTCCTCGATGCAAGCGCAAACGTTGGAACGATGGTCCTTTCTCGTCGCCGATTGGCGAGGGGGTCTCCTCCACTTCTCGCGATAGCGCGGTAACTCTGCGCGAGTTGCCGTGCTTTCGCCAAAGAGACTGTCTTTAACCCACCTAATCCCATGTCCCGTCGCCGACCACCGACCATGCATCGTAACACCCAGCGTTTTGCGCCAGATTTATCAACAATTAGATACAATCCGTTTCCGTCAGTATATCGTCCCGGGTCCACAAGTTTGGAGACGCGTTTGGCATTAAGCGCATTAGTCGGGTGTTTACCCTTCGGCATGTTTCATACCACATTTCATACCACATTTTAACCCGGATACGGTCGGACATCAATGGATATAAATGAAAGATCATCCCATATTATCTTATATATAACAGGTAGTTAAATGTTAGGCTTGGACACCTCTGGACAGGAAGATGGCGGAGGGAGGGGGATTCGAACCCCCGGTACGGCTTTATACCGCACAACGGTTTAGCAAACCGCCGCCTTCAGCCACTCGGCCACCCCTCCACTGTTGAGATAAAACTAACTTTACTGCCAGGCATCCCTATTAATGACACTACCTTTCAGTGTCAATTGCCCCCTTAGGAAGATGTCAGATAATACCCTATATCTTATACAAGAATGCAGTACTTCTCGCATTTATCCAGAGCCAACAAAAGAATGTACCAATAACGGGCGATAAATTGGACCATTTTTACTTAATACACTGGAAACCAAACAAAATTGGCCTACCATTACGGGTCTCTGGCTAATAGATATCCCCCACGAGAAAAANTCCTGCAAACCTCGTGGCTTCTCCCTCACGCGCCCCAGAGTGACATGAGGAACAAAACTCTTTGTAGTTCTGCCCACTCCACTCAAAAATAATTTCTGATCTACCGCTCGTTTGAGCCCATCAAGCTCAGAACAATGGTCTATACCTATCCACAAAGTACGTATTTTGTTACGACCCCCAAACCAACCCAATTCACCAAAATTTATCTTAAATGGCTCACTACGAATCTCTGTCAACGCAGAACAAATATCCTGAACATCACTTTCGGGAACTTCACCTACAAATCGCAATGTTAGATGTAAATTCTCAGCAGGAACCCAATTCACACCAACCACCCCAGTCTGAAGCTTAGACAGGCCTTCCCTCACCTCTTTAGGAAAACAAACAGCCACAAATAACCGAAGCATCCGGAACTCCTCGACAAACTTTTATCAAACTAACATTCTGCAGGATTTCTGAGGGTGGGAGCTATATGGTTCCAGCTTATGGCCTTGGTATCTCAGCCCCAGTTTGCGGTACATCATATCCCCTCTGAGTGGCAGGCCGGTCTGCAATCTCTAAATACCAACGAAGCAGGTTGGGATATTTAGAAAAATCAANTCCCTGCCATTCAAAGCGAGAAATCCATGGCCAGGTAGCTATATCAGCGATTGAGAAAGATTTCGTCAAAAATTGTGACGTAGAGAGCCGTTTGTCTANCACTCCATAAATCCTGTTAGTCTCNGAAGAGTACCNCTCCTCNGCATAAGCCGACTTACCTTTATTGAATTTAACAAAGTGATGGGTTTGCCCCANCATTGGTCCCACGGAACCCATCTGCATCATAAGCCACTGAAGAACCTCATACCGCCCCTCTCCAGAAGGGGGCAACAATTCACCAACTTTATCCGCCAAATAAATCAGTATTGCCCCGGACTCCATCAGGGCAAAATTGGCTTTGGTATCAACTAGCGCGGGTATCTTATTATTGGGACTAATGGCTAAGAAATCAGGAGCAAATTGCTCATCTTTAGTTATGTTTATAGCCTTAACCTTATAATCCAGAGCCAATTCCTCCAAGGCAATCGAAACTTTTCTGCCATTAGGTGTGCCCCAAGTATATAATTCGTACACTTATTCCCCCATAGGTTAGTTTTAGAACCCAGCGACTCCTAATTAATCTAGGAGATACTACACAATGCCATGACCTCGGATGAAATTCCTTCCTTCAGCCCCATTATTTACTAAGCAAATCTCGTAATATTTTATTCACCATCTGTGGATTGGCTTTGCCGCCCGTGAGCTTCATTACCTGTCCTACAAAAAATCCTAGAAGCTTGTCTTTACCATTCTTAAATTCCTCTACCTTTTCAAGGTTTTCATCCAGCACTTTTTGTACATATTCCTCTATTTGTTTTTCATCACTCACCTGAGAAAAACCCCGACGTTCTACTATCACCGCAGCTTCCTCGCCAGTAGAAAACATTTCATCAAGAACTTTCTTGGCAAGGCTGTTGGAAATAACCCCTTCGGAAATTAAATCAAGTAGCTGGCCCAACCCCGCCGCACCAACCTTTGAACTTTCAATTGAAATTCCTTCTCGATTTAGCCTACCTAGCAATTCACCAATGACCCAATTTGCAACTTGTTTTGAATCCCTTCCTTTTGCAATTTCCTCAAAATAAGTTGCCCGCTCGGCCTCAGATGTCAAAACTCCAGCATCGTATTCTGTAAGTTCATAGTGTTTGACGAAGCGCTCCGCTTTAGCATCCGGGAGCTCAGGAAGCCTCTCTCTTAGGCCCGCCACCCAGTCACTGTCCAATCGTAAGGGAAGGAGATCTGGATCAGGAAAATACCTATAATCATGCGAGTCTTCTTTTGACCGCATTGATTTTGTCTCGCCCAAATCTGGATTAAAGAGCCGTGTTTCCTGATCAATCGAACCTCCTGCCTCAATAAGTCGGACCTGACGCCCCGACTCATAGTCAATTGCTCTCATCAAGAAACGGATAGAATTTAGGTTTTTGATTTCACAGCGTGTCCCATATGGCTCACCTGGCCGACGGACGGATACGTTGGCGTCACACCGCATCGAACCCTCTTCCATATTTCCATCGCAGGTCCCCACATACCTTAGGATCGATCGCAACTTCGCCATGAAAGCCCCAGCCTCTTCCGCGGAACGCAGATCTGGCTCTGTGACGATTTCCATTAGGGCAATGCCAGATCTGTTCAGATCCACAAAAGTCTTGTTTGGGTGTTGGTCATGCATACTCTTGCCAGCATCTTGCTCTAGGTGCAGGCGAGTAATTCCAATTTTTCGGGTATAGCCCGATTCCACTTTTACCAATAGATCGCCACGGCCAACAATGGGATCGCTATATTGCGATATTTGGTAACCTTGCGGCAAATCTGGGTAAAAGTAATTCTTGCGGTCAAAAATCGACACCAGATTAATTTCCGCCCCAAGGGCGAGGCCCGTACGAACTGCTTGCTCCACACAATATTGGTTAATGACCGGCAGC
This sequence comes from Rhodospirillaceae bacterium, assembly GCA_002728255.1. Lineage (NCBI taxonomy): Bacteria > Pseudomonadati > Pseudomonadota > Alphaproteobacteria > Rhodospirillales > Rhodospirillaceae > Rhodospirillaceae bacterium. Next base: position 18,475 of record PBWV01000014.1, read on the forward strand.
ATGCCGGGCATTCCTGCATCCACCAGGGACACTTGTGAGTTCGGGTCACCCCCAAACTTAGCTGAGGCGCCGGAAAACAATTTGGATTGGGACGCAACCTGCGCGTGGACCTCAAGACCTATTATGACCTCCCACTCACCAGTCTCTCCCTGCACAAAATTTTTAACTTCTACCAAAGTTTTAACCTACGTAAGCAGATGGTTTTTTTGAAAACTCCGCTGCCCGCTCTAGCTTTTCCCCAAACTGAAACAAACGGCTTTCCTCGAACGCCGGACCAATCAATTGAAGCCCCAGAGGTAGGCCGGTGCCAGAGAGACCACATGGTACCGAAATTGCTGGTAAACCAGCCATACTGGCCGGCACTGTAAAGATATCATTGAGATACATGGCGACTGGATCATCAAGCTTGTCGCGAAGACCAAAAGATTCATTGGGCGTAGTAGGTGTCAGGATTATATCCACTTTCTTAAAAGCACTGTTAAAGTCTTCTAAAATCAATCGTCGCACTTTCTGGGCATGAATATAATAAGCATCATAATATCCGGCTGAAAGGACATAGGTTCCAATCATGATCCGTCGCTTTACTTCAGGGCCGAACCCCGAACCCCGTGTTTTTGAGTACTGTTGGTCTAAACTTTTGTCCGAAACACGCATTCCATACTTAACCCCATCGTAACGAGCTAAGTTGGAAGAAGCTTCAGCAGGCGCTACAATATAATACGCTGGTAAAGCGTACTTGGTATGCGGCAGGCTTATATCGACCAACTCCGCCCCCGACTCCTTAAACCACCGACCTCCATCCTCCCACAATTTATTTATCTCAGTCGGCAATGAATCTGACAAGTACTCCTTAGGGACCCCCACTTTCAGTCCCTTGATACTTTGACTGAGAAACTTCTCAAACTGAGGGACAGGTCGATCAACGGATGTCGTGTCACGCCCATCATGCCCAGACATAGCCTCTAAAACTATTGCCGCATCGTGTACTGACCGCGTGATGGGTCCTGCCTGATCCAACGAACTAGCAAAGGCGATTGTTCCCCACCTTGAGCATCGCCCATAGGTAGGTTTAACCCCTACCACTCCGCAAAACGCTGCTGGTTGACGAATGGAGCCGCCGGTATCAGTACCTATCGCAGCTGGAACAACGCCAGCGGAAACCAGGGCTGCGGAGCCACCAGAACTCCCTCCCGGCGCCAGATCATCACCATCAGACTCGCGCTTCCAAGGATTGATTGCGGGGCCATAAGCACTTGTGATGTTAGAAGAGCCCATAGCAAATTCATCCATGTTTGCTTTCCCCATCAAAACCGCCCCTGCCCCCCATAAGTTCTCAGTAACCCGCGACTCATAAGTAGGAACAAAATTTCCCAAAATTTTGGAGGCCGCTGTTGTTCTAATACCTTTGGTACAAAATAGGTCTTTCACGGCCACAGGAACTCCTTCAAGAGATCCTAATTCTTGCCTAGAAATTTTATCATCGCTCCTGCTGGCCATATCTTTTGCGAGATCCGGCGTTTCTGTAATATATCCATTCAAACTTTTGGCGAGCTCCGCGGCATGTATATGGTCATCAACAAGCTCCCCAACAGTGAAATCACCATTACGGAGGCCATCCCTTATTTCAACAACCGTTAGTCCTACTAATGAATTCTTGGCACCCATTATTCAATTACCTTGGGTACTAGGAAATAATTATTTGTGCTTTCGGGAGCATTGCCGACGATATCCTCTGCAACATCACCATCCATCACCGTATCATCACGCGTCTTCAACTCCGCCTCCACAACACTCGACAATGGCTCACAAGAGCTAACATCCACCTCACGCAGTTGTTCTATCCAGGAAAGAATATTTGAGAGTTCTTGAGCCATAGGGGCGAGATCCTGCTCCTGGATTTCAATGCGGCAAAGTTTTGCAACACTTGCGACAGTCTCTTTATCCAAATCCATAATTTTCACCTCGCTGACACTAAAGCTAACCGGAACACATACAGGAACTTGGCCTCTGTGTCTTGTCATACATAGATCGGCACTGCAGTATAACCTCCATGATAACAGATACTGTTTCCCTCTTTTCTAAAACCTTGCCCCAGAGAGGACGCGTTCTTGGATTAGACCTGGGAGCCAAAAGAATCGGCATCGCTATATCTGACCCAAGCCGCAAGATTGCGTCCCCACTATATACCCTTCAGCGCACCAAATTTACTAAAGATGCTTCTAAAATCAAATCTCTCTGTCGCGATGATGGTGTTAAAGGACTAATTATTGGACTTCCAATTAATATGGATGGGTCGGAGGGAAAAGCCTGCCAGGCCAGCAGAGAATTCAGTAGATTATTTTACGAATCCTCTGGGCTGCCAATACTACTATGGGACGAAAGGCTGTCGACAATAGCCATAACAAAGACAATGATCGAAGCTGATCTATCCCGACGACGTCAAGGGGAGGTCGTCGATAAAATGGCTGCAGCTTATATTCTACAGGGGGCACTGGACACGATAGGCTCAGTTGGGTCCGGATAATAAAAAATGGTCGCGATTGCCCTTGGTTTGATCCCTGTCATTTGCCTCATCTTAATTGGGTGCGGACTAAAACAAACATTTCTTTCAATGCCAGTTTTTTGGAAGGGGCTAGAAAGTCTAGTGTACTTTCTACTTTTTCCAGCCTTAATAATTCATACCTTATCGAGCGCGCCCCTGCGGGGCTTGGACGTCATCCCTTTGGCCCTGAGCTTGTTACTTTCAACATTTATTATCAGTGGACTCCTATTGTTTTTGAAACCCTACCTAGGGTTCGGCAATCCAGCTTTTACCTCAATTTTTATGGGTTCAACACGTTTTAACACGTATATCGGCATAGCAGTAGCTGGCTCGCTTTATGGTGAAACGGGACTGGTAATAGCTGCCATAGTAATAGCTGTTTTAGTTCCACAAGTGAATATTCTCTCGATTCTCGTTTTGACTAAATTTTCTTCGGCCGAAAAATTTAAAAAATCTGGGTGGGAACAACTAATGCTTATGGCTAGCAACCCCCTCATTTTAGCCTCTGGGGCAGGTATTTTTCTAAGCCTGGGATACGGCTCCCTCCCTCTAGTGATCGATAATTTGATCTCAGATTTAGGTGCCGCCTCAATCCCGCTAGGCCTGATGGCCGTGGGCGCTGGACTAAAAAGCAAAGGGCTTCATAGCTCCAAAAAATTTCTCATGTGGACCTCTGTTTTTAAGCTTTTGTTAATGCCACTAATAATAATACTAACCTGTAACTTATTTGGCGTTGAGGCCACGCATACAAAAATTGCTGTTTTATTCGGATCCCTGCCGGCAGCCAGCACCGCCTATGTGCTCTCTAGGCAACTCGGGGGAGATGCTTCTTTAATGGCAGCAATCATAACTATAACCACAATAGCTTCAGTGCTTACTATGCCCATCTTTCTGCTATTTTGACCCACTCTATTCTGCTACTGGCCTTGCGCAAGGATGGTCTCTACTAGTATAGTCAGATTTTATGGACAAGCCGGCACCCAAAAACGATTTTGGTCACAGACATATCCTGGGGATTGCCGATCTTTCCGTCAGAGACATTGATTGTCTCCTTGACCTAGCTCAGTCTTACGTAGAACTCAATCGCCAAGCTGACAAGAAGCAAACAGACCTTAAAGGCTTAACCCTTATTAACCTATTTTTTGAAAACTCTACCCGCACCCGAACTTCCTTTGAGCTTGCAGGCAAACGCCTTGGCGCCGATGTTATTAATATGGCGGTATCCACGAGCTCCATCAAAAAGGGGGAAACCATGGTAGATACGGCCATGACCCTAAATGCCATGCGGCCCGATGTTCTAGTGGTTCGTCACCCGGATTCAGGCGCTGTTAAGTTACTCTCAGAGAAAGTGAATGGTGCTGTGATAAATGCTGGCGATGGAAGCAATGAGCACCCAACCCAGGCATTGCTTGATGCGCTTACTCTGCGTCGCCACCGGGGAGACTTACAAGGAATAAAAGTAGCTGTGTGCGGTGATGTGCTCCACAGCCGGGTGGCGAGATCAAATATCTACTTGCTTAACAAGATGGGTGCCCAGGTTTGTTTGGTGGCCCCCCCTACCCTTCTGCCAACGGATGTTGAGCGCCTTGGGGTAGAAGTTTTCCACGATATGCGAGAAGGGCTCGTAGACTGCGATATAGTGATGATGTTAAGACTGCAAATGGAGAGAATGAAAGGAACATTTGTACCCTCTACCAGGGAATATTTTCATTTTTTTGGGTTGGACGCCGAGAAATTATCTGTCGCAAAACCAAATGCAATAGTGATGCATCCAGGACCAATGAACCGCGGGGTAGAAATCGATAGCGTCTTAGCCGACGACCTTACTCATAGTGCTATTCTGGACCAAGTGGAGCTTGGGGTAGCCGTTAGGATGGCATGTTTGGATATATTAACCCAGCACATCAGAAACCGGCTTACGCAATGAGTGTAAGACAACCATCAGCCAAACATTCAGAAAGAATAGCGCTTATTAACGCCCGATTGCTTGACCCGTCGAGCAGATTAGATGAAATGGGGTCCTTACTAGTGGAAGGCCGTAAAATTGGCGATTTTGGGCCCAGGCTATTCAATGATGGATTGCCAGAGGATGCCGAGGTAGTGGATTGCAGGGGTAAATGCCTTTGCCCGGGTTTTATTGACATGCGGGCCCACCTCCGGGAACCAGGAGAAGAACATAAGGAAACACTGGCTACAGCAAGCGCAGCAGCCTCGGCTGGGGGCATTACTAGCGTTGTATGCATGCCCAACACAGACCCGGTAATAGACCAAATTGCCCTGATAGAGTTTATTGCTCGACGGGCCCGCGAAACCAGTATTGTAAAAATCTTTCCGGCAGCAGCCATTACCAAAAACTTGGATGGGATTGAGCTTACTGAAATCGGTATGCTCTCCGAAGCAGGTGCTGTTGGTTTTTCGGATGCCGACCGAGCAGTCTCAAATAGCTTGGTGATGAAAAGAGCTCTATCGTATGCAAAAACATTTGACGCCTTGATAATACAGCATCCAGAAGACCCCGCCCTTGCCCAAGGAGTTATGAATGATGGCGAACTGGCAACACGACTCGGCCTACAGGGAATTCCAAATGCTGCCGAAACTATTATAGTCGAAAGGGATATTAGATTAGTAGAGCTCACGGGCGCCAGATATCATGTTGGACATCTCTCAACTGGTGATGCAGCCAGCGCCGTTAAATCCGCCAAGAACCGTTCACTTCCCGTCACTGCTTCTGTCGCGGCCCACCACTTCTCACTCAACGAGAATGCGGTAGCTGATTACCGAACCTTTGCTAAGGTTTCCCCTCCACTACGATCCGAGACGGACCGAGCACTAATGGTAGATTATCTATCCGACGGCACCATAGATGTTATCGTTAGCGACCATGCGCCCCATGATCAAGACTCAAAACGGGTCCCTTTTAGCCAGGCTGCGGCTGGAATCGTCGGCCTGGAGACAATGTTTCCGCTCTCTATGGAATTGTACCACAATGGCAGACTTCCGCTCCTAGACTTACTTGCAAAAATAACTCTGAATCCAGCTATCCTCTCTGGTCTGGATGCCGGCGAGCTTAGGAAGGGGCGGCCGGCTGACCTAACCCTATTTGATCCAGATGCCCCGTGGACAATTAAAGTCTCCGAGTTAAAAAGCAAATCACAGAATTCACCCTACGGCGATAGACCCGTTCAGGGTCGAGTGTTGAAAACATGGGTAAACGGTAGAGTAGCCTTTCATTTGGATGTGGAGCACTAAAAAGTGCCTGACTTATTGTTTGGGAGCCTGAGTTATACTTGGCCCTTATATGCAATAGCTCTGTTAGCCTATTGTCTTGGTTCCATTCCCTTTGGGTTGCTCCTATCAAAACTTGCGGGGAAGACAGACCCCAGAACTGTTGGGTCTGGTAATATAGGAGCAACCAACGTCCTACGTGCGGGAAATAAACGCTTAGCTGCTGCGACTTTAGGGCTTGACCTAGGCAAAGGCTTTATAGCTACTTTTGCTGGCTCGCTATATGGACCGGATTGCTCTGCTGTTGCAGCGTTAGCCGTCGTCCTTGGGCACATGTTTCCAATTTGGCTCAAATTTAAGGGCGGCAAAGGAGTCGCCACTACCTTTGGTGTTATCTTTGTACTCTCCTGGCCGGTAGGCTTAGCCAGCGCGCTTATTTGGCTGCTAGTCTTCAGATTATCAGGGTTCTCATCGTTGAGCGCACTCATTGCACTCATATCGGCTCCGGGACTACTATTTATTCTATTACTATTCCAGCTAGGAGGAGGAACGTTTTCTGATTTACCTGGCACCGCCCAAAATGTTGAAACGTTCTCCATCTTGACTACTTTAATTGTTGCCAAGCACTTACCTAATATCCGACGTCTCCTAGGCCGGAGAGAAAGTAAGATCAACTTTCGGAGCTAGTCTCTGCTCTGTGTGCATGGTTTCACCGAAGACAAAACTTATGCTCGCGATCTTAAACCCGACTACAAATTCCTCCTTACTAGTTGACGAACTTACTGAACAATGCAAATAAACGCCGTCTGCGATACTTATCTAATGATTTCAGGCAGCCTCGCAGGCATTAAATTAGATACTTTAACGGAATATTTTATTGTTGATTTATAATGTTTTACGACACTATTCTGATAATATTGTTTATTTACCGTGAAAAATGAAAAACCTAGTCATAGTAGAGTCGCCAACTAAATCAAAGACGATCGAGAAATATTTAGGGCCCGAATTCACCGTTCTGGCAACGGTGGGCCATTTCCGTGATCTTGCCCACAAAGACGGCATAGACACGGCTAACGATTTTGCACTCACTTACGCCGTTCAAACCGGCAAGGAAAAGGTGCTTAGAGAAATAGTTAGCGCTTCCAAAAAATGTGAGAAGCTCCTGCTGGCTACCGATCCGGACCGTGAAGGGGAAGCCATTGCATGGCATTTGTACGAGTATTTAAAGGAAAAGAAAGCTATTCGGCAGGACCAAGTCGTCCAAAGGGTCGTTTTTCATGAAATTACCAAAGCAGCCGTCAATACTGCCTTTGATTCGCCCCGAGAAATCGACCGGAACCTTGTCGACGCTTATCAAGCGCGTCGAGCCCTAGACATGTTATTTGGTTTTGGCCTATCCGACGTTTTGCGGCGCAAACTTCCTGGTACGGAGTCAGGAGGTAGGGTTCAATCCCCATCTCTTCGCCTTGTGTGCGAACGGGAAGAGGAAATAGAGAATTTTGAGGCACAAGAATTTTGGAGTGTAGACACACTACTTAAAACCTCAGAAAACCAAACTGTAAAGGCTCGCCTAACCCACTTTGAGGGACAAAAGATTGGTAAATTTTCCTTGTCAAACAAAGAGTTAGCAAACACGGCAGCTCAGGCCGTTGAAAAGTGCCAGTACAACGTAACAGAGGTTACGGAACGGCAAATTCAGAAACGCCCTCCCCCTCCATTTCGCACCTCCACACTGCAACAAGCCGCCTCACGCGCCCTTAGCATGAGCGCAAAACAGTGCGCCAGTGTAGCTCAGGAACTTTTCCGGGAAGGTCTAATTACGTACATGCGAACGGATAGTGTTCACCTTTCGACCGACGCCATCCAGTCAATCCGTAAATTTATTAAACAATCAAAAACATTAGGTGGGAAATACCTCCCTTCTAAACCGAAGTATTACTCCAACAAGACAAAAAATGCCCAAGAAGCTCACGAGGCTATTCGACCCACTGATGTAGAACGGGCTCCAAAGGACCTACCTAACCGTTTGGCTAAGTCGGCTGTCCAACTATACGAACTTATTTGGAAACGAACCACTGCCTCCCAAATTGAAAACGGAGTGGATGATCAAGTTTCTATAGATTTTAGCTCAACCGACTCAAACATTATTTTGCATGCCTCTGGTTCTCGCATCGCCTTTGATGGATATAGAAAAATTTACATGGACGCCAAAAATGATGATGAAGAGGATCAAGAGGGGACACACGGAAATATCCCAAAAGTTGGGAAAGGCGAAACGGCCCAACCTATCTCGGTTCTTCCTGAACAACATTTTACTAAACCACCAGGGCGCTACAACGAAGCATCTCTAATTCAAAAATTAGAAGAACTGGGAATCGGACGTCCGTCAACCTATCCAAGTATTATCTCCGTCCTGCAAGATCGCAATTATGTAAACATAGACAATCGTCAATTGATACCGCAGGACAAGGGCCGCGGCGTTACCATAATGCTAGAAAGTAGGTTTCAAATATATGTTGATTACGATTTTACGGCTGATCTTGAAGATAAACTGGATCAAATAGCAAACGGAGACCTTGAGTACCGCTCTGTCCTTAGAGACTTCTATAGACCTTTTGAAGAAATGTGTTCAACAACCAAAGAGCTCACTAATACCGATGTACTAAATTTCATGAATGATACAGCCGGAGTGAGGTTTTTCCCACTAGATGATGGGGGACAGATTGCAAAATGTCCTAGGTGTAAAAACGGCGAGGTAAGTTTTAAATGGAATCGGCAAAGAGGACCATTTATCGGTTGCGTCAATTATCCTGAGTGTAAGTTCACCCTAGCCTTCTCCAAAAAAGAGAGAGATGGACTTGATGGGCCCAAAATCTTGGGAAACAACGACAGTGGAGAAATAATTACACTTATTCGGGGACCCTACGGGCCATACGTACAAGCTGGAGAAAAAAAACAAGGGGAGAAGGCTAGAACTATGGGCTTGCCTCGGTCTATCAATCCCCAGGACTGCGACCTTTCTTTGGCTCTGCAACTATTGAGCCTTCCACGCCTGGTAGGCACGCATCCAGAAACCGAGAAAGATATCACCGCGACTATAGGTCCACATGGACCGTATATACGGCATGGGGAGGGAAAATCGTCAGAAACACGCTCCCTACCTTCAGAGGAAGATGTATTCACTATCGGTATTAATCGTGCCGTAACTATTCTAGCCGAACCAAAGCA